>NZ_JAUBTF010000029.1:20528-83926 GCF_036702355.1 Microcoleus sp. D3_18_C4 | reverse complement strand
ACTCGATCGAATAAGCTTTCATTTTTTCTGCTGATGTACTGAATGTAGTGTACCACATTTACATGGAATTTGCTGTAGGTTAATTGCGGCTAAAAAGTTTGCTTTCAGTAGCGTGGCAATGTAGCGTTTCAATCCCTGATAGGGAGTTAGGTTAATTGCGGCATCTTTTTGCTTTTGTTTGTTGCGGTATTTAGGATAGTTTCAATCCCTGATAGGGAGTTAGGTTAATTGCGGCTTGGAATTGAATAAATTCCAAGGCTTTTTTAGCCTAGTTTCAATCCCTGATAGGGAGTTAGGTTAATTGCGGCCCAGCGACGGTATCGAGGGTGAGATACTCCCAGGTTTCAATCCCTGATAGGGAGTTAGGTTAATTGCGGCAGGTAATGTACAAACCTTAACTTCAGTGGGAAGTGACTGTTTCAATCCCTGATAGGGAGTTAGGTTAATTGCGGCTGCCCTTGGCGGGGCGGCTTTTTATTGGTCGTGGGTTTCAATCCCTGATAGGGAGTTAGGTTAATTGCGGCTTCTTAGCAACTCTTCTGCGTCGATCGTCCAGTCTTGGTTTCAATCCCTGATAGGGAGTTAGGTTAATTGCGGCCTATCAACCCAGGGAGTTTAACTGCCGGGGCGTTAGGTTTCAATCCCTGATAGGGAGTTAGGTTAATTGCGGCTTTATTGTCATAGCCGCTGAACAAGCAGCACTGGTTTCAATCCCTGATAGGGAGTTAGGTTAATTGCGGCTCACTAAAAATCATCGAATATTCGGGTGAATATGTTGTTTCAATCCCTGATAGGGAGTTAGGTTAATTGCGGCCCAATATACCGCTTGTGCAGCTTACCAGACATTTTTCTGTGTTTCAATCCCTGATAGGGAGTTAGGTTAATTGCGGCACAGTTTCTATACTCCACAACCCATCATGCTTTGGTTTCAATCCCTGATAGGGAGTTAGGTTAATTGCGGCCATAGCCTACGAATCATGCCGTAACTGTAGTGCAGGTGTTTCAATCCCTGATAGGGAGTTAGGTTAATTGCGGCATTCTGATGAAGGCTAGCAGTGCGGTTCAAGCGCCTGTTTCAATCCCTGATAGGGAGTTAGGTTAATTGCGGCCCGAAATTATTAACTTGAGTGCGAACAATGCTTGGTTTCAATCCCTGATAGGGAGTTAGGTTAATTGCGGCTGCGATCTGCCGTCGCAGAAGTCTGCAAATTTTACGTTTCAATCCCTGATAGGGAGTTAGGTTAATTGCGGCATGATAAGCGTATATCGGGTTAAGTTTTCGCAAGTAAGTTTCAATCCCTGATAGGGAGTTAGGTTAATTGCGGCTAATGAGTATCGCTTCACTTTCATCGCTATCCAGCGCCGTTTCAATCCCTGATAGGGAGTTAGGTTAATTGCGGCCTCGGTTACTGGATTATAGTCGCCTAGTATTTCGTTTCAATCCCTGATAGGGAGTTAGGTTAATTGCGGCCTGTGCCGTCGTTGTGGTGTAATTCGATGATCATTTTTAGTTTCAATCCCTGATAGGGAGTTAGGTTAATTGCGGCCAAATGCACCAATTGACGGTACAGAACAATGCAATGCTAGTTTCAATCCCTGATAGGGAGTTAGGTTAATTGCGGCCAGATTTATCCTGCAACCTACCAAAACAACGATCGCAGATGTTTCAATCCCTGATAGGGAGTTAGGTTAATTGCGGCTCAATTGTTTAAAAATTGGTTGGTGTCCTCAGCCGGTTTCAATCCCTGATAGGGAGTTAGGTTAATTGCGGCATCGGTGTTACCCCCGCGAATGTGAATGTGCCGCATTCGGGGTTTCAATCCCTGATAGGGAGTTAGGTTAATTGCGGCCAAGAATCAACGGAGCTTACCGAACTCCCGACGGTGTTTCAATCCCTGATAGGGAGTTAGGTTAATTGCGGCATAGATAACGTATACGCGCTATAACTAGGCTCTTTGTTTCAATCCCTGATAGGGAGTTAGGTTAATTGCGGCTCCATCGCAGCCCGATCGCCTCAGATGTGCGGCGTTTCAATCCCTGATAGGGAGTTAGGTTAATTGCGGCTTCTCTGGCGACCCAAGTTGCTAGGCTGGAGCCGACTGTTTCAATCCCTGATAGGGAGTTAGGTTAATTGCGGCTTTTCGTTTTCTAACGTTTTTTTAGTGTCTTTTGTTTCAATCCCTGATAGGGAGTTAGGTTAATTGCGGCCTAAAAATTTACACCAAAAAACCGCTCTTCATTTGTTTCAATCCCTGATAGGGAGTTAGGTTAATTGCGGCAGGTTACTAGCGGTGTTTGCTCCGAGCCTGTATTTGTTTCAATCCCTGATAGGGAGTTAGGTTAATTGCGGCTGAGGAGGCAGATGCCACAGTACACAAGGAGTACCGCAGTTTCAATCCCTGATAGGGAGTTAGGTTAATTGCGGCTCAAAGCGATCGCCCGCGAGCTCAATATTGTCCCGTTTCAATCCCTGATAGGGAGTTAGGTTAATTGCGGCTTCTCGATGAAGGGCATACTTTTGATGAGATAGGTTTCAATCCCTGATAGGGAGTTAGGTTAATTGCGGCCCAAGGCAGTGGCTTCCGCCGTTGTGATTTTGTTGGTTTCAATCCCTGATAGGGAGTTAGGTTAATTGCGGCATTAACGATAAAACTTGTGTTGACACAATTGAGTTTCAATCCCTGATAGGGAGTTAGGTTAATTGCGGCGTGATGGAGGTTGCGCCAACGAGCTCCGATCATTCCGTTTCAATCCCTGATAGGGAGTTAGGTTAATTGCGGCCCTGAAAGCTTCCCCCCGGAGGGTTTTGAATCATGTTTCAATCCCTGATAGGGAGTTAGGTTAATTGCGGCCCCCTCTGGATTTTCTTCATTATCTCTCTGTGATCTAGTTTCAATCCCTGATAGGGAGTTAGGTTAATTGCGGCAATGTGTGTTATGTAGAGTGCAAGCTCCAAAAAGGTTTCAATCCCTGATAGGGAGTTAGGTTAATTGCGGCCGCATTTTGATGTCTATGAACTCACGCTAGACAAAGAAGTTTCAATCCCTGATAGGGAGTTAGGTTAATTGCGGCTTGTAGCGGCCGGCACTCCGCTGCAAGATGTGATCGTTTCAATCCCTGATAGGGAGTTAGGTTAATTGCGGCTCGAAGGTACGTCTGTCCAAACCTTGCAAAACATGGTTTCAATCCCTGATAGGGAGTTAGGTTAATTGCGGCCGCTGGAAAATTTAATTAATAGATGATAATCAATCGTTTCAATCCCTGATAGGGAGTTAGGTTAATTGCGGCTTGGACGTGGTGCAAATCTGGTACGTGGTGCAAAAGTTTCAATCCCTGATAGGGAGTTAGGTTAATTGCGGCTTCACCAGCCCAGCTTGTAGCATTTACATTTTGGTATTCGTTTCAATCCCTGATAGGGAGTTAGGTTAATTGCGGCAAGCATCCTCTATTTCGCTCCAATCGGTACGTTGTGCGTTTCAATCCCTGATAGGGAGTTAGGTTAATTGCGGCTCCGCTCCCTCACCCTTTTTTAAATTTGGAAAATTTGTTTCAATCCCTGATAGGGAGTTAGGTTAATTGCGGCATTGCCGCTTGATTTTGTGGTGGGGGTTCCCGACGTTTCAATCCCTGATAGGGAGTTAGGTTAATTGCGGCTTTTAGAATTTCTCTTGGGATTGTCGAGGTCTGTGTTTCAATCCCTGATAGGGAGTTAGGTTAATTGCGGCATGGACGATTATCGCGCCCAACTGGATACACCTGTTTCAATCCCTGATAGGGAGTTAGGTTAATTGCGGCCTACGCCCCTGGTAACTTCTGTAGACTTGATAAGTTTCAATCCCTGATAGGGAGTTAGGTTAATTGTGGCGGGTACGGTCGAGTTGGAAAATGGAAAGGTAATCGGTTTCAATCCCTGATAGGGAGTTAGGTTAATTGCGGCCTTGGGTACGCTAGACTCGCTCTACCCCCTGAGAAGTTTCAATCCCTGATAGGGAGTTAGGTTAATTGCGGCTTCTTTGTTACTTCTAACGGCTTGCAAGCAAGAGTTTCAATCCCTGATAGGGAGTTAGGTTAATTGCGGCCTAACTCAACAGGGGGTTCACCTTCAAATAATGAGTTTCAATCCCTGATAGGGAGTTAGGTTAATTGCGGCAGAGTCGGCTGAAAGCTTGCCAGCAAGAACGGGATGAGTTTCAATCCCTGATAGGGAGTTAGGTTAATTGCGGCTCATGGTATTCCCACAGTGGGACTGATGGGTGTAGTTTCAATCCCTGATAGGGAGTTAGGTTAATTGCGGCCCAAGCGGGAGTGTCCAGCTCTCGTTTGGGCATAAGTTTCAATCCCTGATAGGGAGTTAGGTTAATTGCGGCATGATACCATCTAGTTATACGCATATCCAGAACGTTTCAATCCCTGATAGGGAGTTAGGTTAATTGCGGCCCGGCTTTACAGGTTGATATTTACACAGTCTTGGACGAAGTTTCAATCCCTGATAGGGAGTTAGGTTAATTGCGGCCAATGATTTCTGTGGCTAGTTCCTTGGGATGTTTGTTTCAATCCCTGATAGGGAGTTAGGTTAATTGCGGCTTTATCCCCGCGCCTCTGCGGGTTTTTTAATTTATGTTTCAATCCCTGATAGGGAGTTAGGTTAATTGCGGCCAGATCCGACCGGGGTCAAGCTGAGCCGCTGGCTAATGTTTCAATCCCTGATAGGGAGTTAGGTTAATTGCGGCTCTCGCGGGCCCTTCTAAAGGCAAAAAATCAGTTTCAATCCCTGATAGGGAGTTAGGTTAATTGCGGCCCGATCGGGGTAGCGTACCGGGCGATCCTCTGTACGGGTTTCAATCCCTGATAGGGAGTTAGGTTAATTGCGGCAATTACAAGGCAGAGCAAGTCAGGACTCTACAAGCAGGTTTCAATCCCTGATAGGGAGTTAGGTTAATTGCGGCCTACGATCGCATCCGGTGTCACCAACGCTATCGACATGATTAAGGCAATCGTTTCAATCCCTGATAGGGAGTTAGGTTAATTGCGGCTCGCTGGGGGAATAACTTGCCCTGCTCCGGTGCCGCTGTTTCAATCCCTGATAGGGAGTTAGGTTAATTGCGGCCCTCTAACCCTGATGCTTTTTGGATTGCTAACACTTGGCGGCGTTTCAATCCCTGATAGGGAGTTAGGTTAATTGCGGCACTACAGCAGCCGATCAGCCCTCAGACGTTTATAGAGTTTCAATCCCTGATAGGGAGTTAGGTTAATTGCGGCCTGGACGCTTCCGGCTGAGGCATTTAACGCAGTAGCTGTTTCAATCCCTGATAGGGAGTTAGGTTAATTGCGGCTTGAAATGATTGCCTCTAACGTTGAAAATCCGTATGTTTCAATCCCTGATAGGGAGTTAGGTTAATTGCGGCCGCCCGTTCCAGAAGCTTTTCTGTATTTGGTTTTCAAGGTTCATTTGCGTCTGCATAAAACAAAACTACCATTTCAGCCTTCGACTTGTCAATACCCCAATTTTCATACAGCCCTCAAACCCTTTTCCACCATAGATTCCAGCGATTGCGTCTACCATTGTTAAGCTTGAAGTGCCTCTAACCCTTAGAGCATATACATTATAGCCCCCAAAATTAACACCTCGATTTTTACACCTACGCATAGACGCATTTTCCACCCAAAAACAGACATCAACCCGATCACCACTTGCCCAAAGCCCCCCAAACAGTACCCGAAACCACCCCCCAAATCGCCCCCAAACCAGCCCCCACGATCGCCCCCGCCACAGGCCCCAACTCCACCGGCACCCCAGCGCTAACAGCCGGAAACATCGCAGACACCACCGCCCCCAACACCGTACCCGCAAAAGTGCCCAAAAAACTGCCCCAAATCGCCCCCAAACTCCCACCATTGACACCCGAAGGCTGAAACGAAATCGGCAACTTCGGCGCAAACCCGCAAAAACCCAACAAACCCCCAGAAACCACACCCCCAACAGAACCCACACCAGCCGCCACGATCGCCACACCCAGCAGCAAACCCGCAAACTCATCCACCGGCCGCATCTGGACACCGTATTGTTGCCAAACCACCAGCCCAGCCCCCAAAAAAACACCAGCCAGAGTCCCCACAAACGAGCCCCAGACCGCCCCCAAATACCCTCCCCGCCGGCCCCACACCCTCCCCATCGGCAGCGCCAGAGGAGGCTGAAAAGTTGCCCAAACACAGCCCCAGAGAGCACCAACCCCCGCCCCAGCCAAAATCCTCTCCCCGATCCCCGGAGTGCTATTAATCGCGCCAAACACCGCACCGCCGATCGCCGCCAACAAAAAAGCCCCCCAAGACGCCCCCACCAAAACTCCGCCCCACTTCCGCCAAATCTGATTCGGCGGCAAAGTAAAAACCCCCCACATCACCCCAAAAAAACAGCCCCAAATCGAACCAACAAAAATCGCCCCCAAAATAGCACTGCCGCCCTCAGCTATTGCCGAATAAATCCCCCCGATCGCCGCCAAACACAAACTACCCCAAACACCTCCCCAAGCAGCATCCTGAAAAATGCGCTCAAACTTGCCCACGGGAAGCTGAGGCGCAGGAGTCCGACTCCGAGAAGACATCGGCATCGGTAGCAACGGCACTGCGTACTGGCCCAGGGGGCGTGACAGCCCCGTGGAGGGCTGTTGCCGACGCACTGCGGGCTGGGCCACGACAGGCGGTGACTGGGGCTTTTTACGCTTGATTTTCGCAGGCTGCAAGTGCAATCCGTTGCTGATTGCTTGCCGCGAAGGAAACGGATCGCGCCCTTTCAGGAGTTTTGCCCGATCGCACCAAGGGCATCGACTGAGATGATTTCCGTATTTATGCTGACTATTTCTGCTGCAAGTAACTAAAGCATCTTCCGCTTCCCGAATCGCATTCACCCAAGTTTTCGCATCCGGGCGCGCGGAAGGATTGCCGTGCCCTTCCTCAAAACAGCGGATAAACAGTTGCCGCAGCCGGGGATGCAGCATCTCAAAAGGAGGCGCCGCGGGCATCGGGCGGTAGGGAATCCGTTTCGTACCTGTAGGGAAATGGCCCGATCGAATTCTCGCTTCCAAAGACGGTGGTTCATCGCTACCGAGATAGACTCCCGAAAACGGATGCGTACCTTCCATCAGCAATTGAAAAATTAATACCGCTAAACCGAACAAATCGTGCTCTGGAGATCGATCGATATCGCGGAAAGTCTGCCCCTGCAACTCCGGCGGCGTAAACTCCGGTTTCCCCACGGGACACCGATAAACGTAACCCGTATAAGGATCACGGACTTGAAACGAATCCGTGTCCACCAGCGTTACCAACGCCGTATCCGTCACGAGAATGTTCGACTCGTTTACGTCACCGATGACGTAACCCCTGACGTGGAGGGCATTTACAGCCGAGGCGAGATTTCTGGCGGTACGGTGGAGGTAAAGATAGCTAAATAGCGGTTTTTGTTCGCGCCTGGTTTTGGGAGTGTAGAAAGTGTGTACCGGCATCACCTTGTTGACGCGCGGCATCACAAAACCAACGATTTTTTCTCGCCCGCCGACAGTATGCAGCAAATCAATCGGCCAAGCAATGGAAGCGTGTCCCGGTTCCGCGATCGGCGCATCCGGCGGCATACTGAACATGACTGTGAGTTTGTCGCCGTCTTCGTCTGTCGGTTTGTGGTAGATTTTTGCTACAAGGGACGAGTCTTGGGCGATCGGGTAGATGCGACCTTCACCCCCACTGGCGATCGCGGTTTTGGTGTCGATCGCAATCAGTTGTCCGCTAAATTGGCGCTGCAACTGCATAGAATTCCGTTATGGGATACAGGATTTGGAAGCCATCACTTAATAAATTTGACTTGCCCATTAAATCTTACCCTTCTTATGACTTAGGCACGGGTGAGGAGAGACCGAGTTTTTCACCAAAAGACGCATTGCAGCCCGCAGATTCGGTAAAAAACCCGATTTCTTGGGTGGGAGTGGGTAAGCCCTGTTGCTGTTAGTGGGATGGGCGTCCCGCCCGTCCATCCATTAGTGGGATGGGCGTCCCGCCCCTCCGCGCTATCCAAATTAAATATGAACCAGCTTCAAATCCACCGACAATAACAACATTTTATCCTCAATTTTTTGTCTGACCGCCGGTGTCACCTGACAATTATCGCTGTTGAGGCATTCCACCAGCAAGTTGTGGGCATAGTAATACTGTTGCAGCAAAGTTTTCTGTTGGGGGCCCAAATATAAATTGTAGCCGATCGCAGTTTTGAATTTTGCCAGCCAACTGCAACCGCACTCTTTGCGCCACTTTTTCCAGTTTTGCAAATCTGGCATCTCAGTCTGAAATTGTGCCAGCAATTGTTTAAGTTCTGGTTCAATATCCAGCGCCCAAATGCCAACCAAGATACACGCCACATCCTCATTATCAAAAGCCAATTTCAGAGACTCATCAACCTCCGCAAATTCTACATTTTTTCCAGCCTTTCCCAAACAATTCCGCAACTGGCGAACTTTCGATATATCAAACTTCAGACTCGGATCGAGGACACGAGTCAAAGCCAAATCGAGCACGCAAACTAAGGCAACATAAAAAGCGCGGATTTCCGCCGGTTTTAAATTCCTTTGCACTAACTGAGACTTGTGATTTGCCCAGCTTAGCAACTGCTGCAAAGTTTCATCTTTAGCCACCATACTGTCTAATTTTTGTTGCATCAGCAGCAAAAGTTCGTCAGCAGGTTGCAAAATGCTGACAACTCTCACAAATTCATTTTTCCACTTTTTGTCTGTAATCCGGCTGACCAATTCTGGCAGCGATTCCGGGTTCGCACTGTCAATCACATATTCTGGTTGAGTTTCGCTTTCCTCTAGCAGTTCGTCAACTGCGGTTTTGATAAAGTTATCCACCAACCAGTCGCGGGTACGCGAGAAATTGCTTTCCAACTCTAGGTAATGACTGCCTAATTTAGCCTTAAAGTCTTTGGGAAAAATCTCTTTGGCCACTAACATATTTTTCCAGCGAGTTAGCTGGCTGGCGTTGCGTTCGGGAAAGCGGTTGTACAAATAGTCGATCGCGATCGCATCTAGAATATCCGCGCCCAGGATTTCCCGGCGTTTCACCTCGTTTTCGGGCCCTATTTGTCGCCGCCCAGTTAGATCCCCATGCTGCCCAACATTTGGTTCAATCAAGTGCTGAATCAGCCAGTTTCCCCCACGGAAAAAATCGCGATCAAACTCCAAGTAAATCGCGCCAAACAAAGCTTCACAAGTCTCCGAAAAAACTCTATTGTACTCGCTTTCTTCTGTTTCTTTCTCATTCCATACGCCCCAACTGAGTTCGTTTAATTTCAGTTTTTGTGCAAAATCCGCAAGTTTTTTGGGTTCTGCAAAACGAGGTTTTAAGGTTGAGATAGCATTGGGATCGACTTGTGGATATTCGCGGTACAGGTAATCGCTAACAACCGCACCGAAAATCGCTCCCCCTAAGAGTGACAGGCGTTTGTACTTAACCTCTTGCCAAGCGGGAGACTCCTCCGGGCGATCGGAGTAATAGCTGGTAGAATAACGGCAATTTAAGGCAATTTCCAGCAGTTTTGTCTGCTGAAAGCTGGGAATGTCGAGCGCTGCTTTGACTGCTTCAATATCTACATTATGTTTAATTCGCTCTAATTCTTCTTCACATTTACCCCACTTTTCCAACCAATCACCGCCCGCATCTTCCACATACAAATCTACAAAATCTACCCCGTAATTCATCCATTCATCCTGCATTTTTCTGGCTGCTTCCAGTTCTTCCCAGACTTTTTGCAAGTTATTTTCAACGGTATGTGTACCTTGTACTGTCATAGTATTTGATTTTGATGTAATTAGATTTTATTTCCAACAATTTCACCGCAATTAAATCAAATCTCAATTCAATTTAGGCCGAGTTGCTAGTTATTTCACCCGATTTATTGCTGCGGTAAATGTTCCCATTGCTTAGCCTTCGTATCAAGCACCTCTTGCCAGTGTCTGGCAAACCCCTCCCGGAGACAGAAAAGGAGAGGAAAAAGCTTGGTCTGTTTTCCCTTTTCCAGAAGCAGGCTGGGGGTTAGGTTTTTGGCTTTGTCGAAAATTGTGCAATATGTGAGTTAGTCAAATTTTTTTTTCACCAAGTTTTTAGCAGTCGAACTATTCTCAGCAGCAGATATGCTTGATTTACGGGAACTTGAGGTAACGACCTGCGGGCAAATTATCACTATTATATAATGCAATGTTAACTAACTGATTCAGGAAATTTGCATCGTTTTTATCATAACTTAAAAATAATCCTCTGTCAATCCCCCAATCTTGAAGAGTTTGTTGCCAATTCTGATATTTTTGTTCAGAGAATTCATCCGAAAGAGTTGTGACTTGAATGCAGAGGGGCTGCTGTTGGCGGCTGCTAACGATCGAATCGGTTGCCATAGAAAGATCTGCAACATATCGATACAAAACAGTGCCTTGGCGATCGACAATTCGGGCTGCGATCGCACGAATCACGATATCATCACCCGGATCGAATTTGCCGGCCTTGAGTTTTTGTTTCCATATATAAAATTTGCGATCGTTTTCGCTCAGCCATTTAGGAAATAGATAGCTGTACCAATACCTTTCCCCCGGAGTCATTAACTCAAACGCGGCTTGCTGTTCTCTTTCCGAAGGTAGAGATTGAACTGCCAGCCAAACCTGAGAATCTCGGATAAGCTGCAGCAAAAAAGCCATCACAAATTTTTTAGCCGTTAGCGAACCGGGTTTAACATCTTTCACCCAGCGATTGATTTCATCCAATCTTCTCGCCAAACTCGGATCTATTAGATCTGCGTCGCTAATTAGGGAGTTGAGCTGATCCTTAATCTCTTGTGCTTGCAAATGACGACCTACTGTACACACTAAAGCAGAATTGTTGACACCTCGATTTTATTATAGAACCGCGCCAAATTTTCACCGCTGATGAGACCGCGCTAACAATTTTTGTGGGGTAGGTATCCTGACAGCCCTTGACTTGATTTGTAGGAGATGTCTATTTAATAGTTGCTGCCGATTCCCGCAGGCGCAGGTACAATAAAACCAAATAAACATTCATCAACGGTGAGGCTAAAAATCCGAGTACATTACCCACAAGCTGAGATGCTAGCAAATTTCCCGTCGAACTGATTAATATGAGAATCAAAACTATTGGCACAAAAGCCACCAAAACTATCAGAAAATACGATCGAAATACTAACCACCAGCGCCCTTTTGTTAATTCCCAACTGCTACTAATACTGTCCAGCGCCGAAGAGTTATCAATGACGGTAGCGTAAAATGAAAACATTAAGCGATATGATACATAAAGCCCGGGAATTATTAGTGCAATGCAGCCAGCAAGCACCAGCAGCAAACACATAATATAAGCCCCAAGGAGTTGCAGCAATCTTCTGTTTGCTTGATTGAAAGCCTGACCCACAGTTACGGGATTTTTTGTCAAACTTCGGTAAGTGTAGAAAATCATGGCTCCCGACAACAAAGGAATTGCCACGAACCAGTAGATAATATTGAAAGCAACACCTGCTGAACCTAGCTTGCCCAAACTATTGAGCGCGGCAAATATCAAACTGGGAGAGTTGATTATCAACAGGGGAGCGTATATAGGCCCCGTAGTAGCAAATGTTTCTCGCAACAAGCTTCTGGCACTAATTCGTGGATCTGTCATAATTTTTTATCCGCTTTTTGTAAGTGGAGTTGAACAGACTAAACATTGCTCGAAAAAGTTGCTAACAATAATGTTAAGTCATCATCGGTGCGTTCGGAAACACGGGGCGATCGCAAAAATGACTCTAACTGCTGTTTCGCATCTTCCTCTTCTTTCCACTCCCCAGAAAACCGAAACAAAGGCGCAAAAAACGGCCCATGTGGCGTGCCTTCTGGGATTTTGAGCGCTAGCATTTGTAAGCCGTCGGAAAATACGGCTAAATGCCGTAGTTTTTCCCGAAGTACCTGAAATTGCGCTGTTTCTATCGCATTCGGCGAAATCAAAAAGATAGTTTCGTTGATGTATTCCCCGCAGGGAGGTACAGTCAGGGCGATCGCATTTCCTGCACTATCACCTGCTACCGCCGCACCGTCGCCGATTTGAGCAACTGCGATTAATTCCGGCGTAGCAACAACCGCAATTAAAGTGCAGGCTAAATCTCTCGCAGCCACTTCCCGCAATGTCGCTTCTGCTTCCACCTGCGCCCGCGCAACTTGCAGTGATGCTGTCAAGAATACCTGCCACTCGTCGTCATTTTGAGGCAGCCTTTCCTGTTGCTGGCAAATCGTTTCAACAACCGCTTCCACAGCAATTTTTGCCCCAACTTCTGCGAGTGCTGCGGAGCCCGCACCATCGGCAACCGCTGCCGCTAAAACACCGTTTGGCAAGAGACGCCAGCAGTGGGCATCTTGACAAGGCTGCGATCTTTTTTCGTGGCTCGTACCTATCACCGATGCCGCTACAACTTGCCAATTAAAGGATGAATTCTGCATTAATAACTCTTTAACTCAAAACTTCGTAAATTCACAACTATGCAAAGTCTGGACGGGTTTATTTATCCCTAATTAGGTAGGGCGATGCACACCACACCTTACTTATTATGTAGAGCTATGCACACCGCACTTACCGCTGCTCACTTACTAATGACCAATGATCAATGAGCAATGACTAATACCTAAACAGTTCCCCATCCGGGTGGTGGCAATGCTACTTGTTCATCAATTTTTGAGTGAGAAACTCTCTGCATACTAGCCGAAAGCCAGATGAACATCTCTCTAAAGTCTAGTCCTCTCAATTTTACAGGCGTGCGCTCGACAATTTGCGCCAGACGGGTGATATTAGCACCTTCCACTCCGACTGCAAAAAATGCTACGCGCTTATTAATTTCTTCCTCTTTAATCCGCTGTGCTGCTATTTCCACAACATCGTCTGATTCACCTTGAGGTTCGCCGTCGGTAATCATAAATACCCACGGGCGGTAGTAGGTAATGCCGTTGTTGCGGTATTCGGATTTGCGGGCCGCAATGGTATCTAATGCTAGCTGAATCCCTGCGCCCATGTGGGTTTGTCCTTGAGCTGTCAGCAGTGGCGTCTCGAACTGGTCGGCGGTCACGAAGTCTTGCACGACCTTGATATGATTGTCAAATGAAATAATCGCGACTTCGACTCGCTTTTTAGCTAGTTCGTCTTTAATTAGGTCATTCCTAAAAATTTCCAGCCCCTCATTCAAGGCATCTATGGGTGCGCCTTGCATGGAGCCGGAGGTGTCCAGCAGGAGGACGCAGGGACAGCGCGGCTCTGGGTTTTCGGCAAATTCTACGGCTTCGTCTAGTCTCATGGTTCGGGGTTGACCTGGGAGTGGCTCGATTTCTAGGTTTGTTACTTTACTGTATCAAGTCAGTAACAAAATTAAGTGCAAATTGCTAGGGCGATCGCATTTTACCATTTACGTGAATCGATTTTTTATTTTTGATTGTATATTTTAGATTTGAGAATTGGATGTCTGCCGTCACAAAAACAAATTTCTTCCGGCCTGTGGTAATATAGACTAATAGTATTACTGCAAAATAAGGATAAATCTTATGATTGCAACAGTCACACAGAAATTAACCTTTGACCAATTCCTTGTAGAATGTCCAGAAGATGGACTCTATGAACTGGTAAACGGAGAAATTGTAGAGATGAATGCCACCCGAAATCATGATGATGTTGCTAATTTCCTGTTATTTGGCTTCAATGATGAAATCCGGCGACTAAATTTGAATTATGTAGTCAACACTACAACCGTTATCAGAACTGTAAGTAAAGGCGGAATCGAACAAGGGCGGAGACCGGATGTCAGCGTAATCGATCGCGATTTGTGGCGATCGAACCGTTCTGCTTATTCTGCCTTACGAGAACCAATCCAACTGGCAGTGGAAGTAACATCAACAAATTGGGAGGACGATTATATAGACAAATTGGACGAGTATCGGCGCCTCGGAGTTCCTGAGTATTGGATTGTTGATTATTTAGCAATTGGCAGCAGGGAATTTCTGGGAAATCCCAAAGTACCAACTGTATTTGTCCACCTTTTGGATGCAGAGGGCAACTATCAAAGAAGCGCGTTTAAAGGCAGCGAACGAATTGTGTCCCGGACTTTTTCCGAATTAACGCTGACAGCAGAAGAGGTGATGAATGTTTAACTTCGGTTAATCCAGCTAGCCAGACTATTCTCCATAAACAAGCACTGAAAATATGAAATCTATTTCTGATAAAAAACTTTCTAATCAAAAAGCTATTAGTCCTTGGAGTTACAAACCTTGGTGGTGCCAGCCTTGGTCGATTCTTTTAACTGGTACTAGCCTGATTAGTGGTAGTTGGTTTTTATTAAAAACTGTTTGGATAACTGTTTTAGTCGCGATTCCTTTATTAGCTTGGATGGGTTTTTTCTTGTTAGTTTGGCCGAGGTTGATGCTGTCTAGCGGAGTTTTGGATTCCGATGCAGATTAGGTTTTGGTGGCGCGCACCTTATTTTTACCGCTTAACCCCAAATACCGCCAGGGGTTTAAACCCCTGGCTAATAGCCAAAGTCCTCTAAAAGAGGACTAAATACAGCGTATTTGATGAAGTACACCCCAGAAACCGGGTTTCTTTAGAGTTCTCGCATCATTACTGATTCTGTTCCAGAAACCCGGTTGATCGCGATCTACATCTACATGGAATATGCTGTAATTCATTAGTCCTCTTTTAGAGGACTTCAGCTTTGAGGCAGGGGTTTAAACCCCTGCCGGACTCTGGGTGTTGCCTTAAATTGAGACCGATAGTTTGGGCGGTGCGCGGCCTGCACCCTACGTGGTGGGTAAGGTGCGCGCTGCACACCCTAAACATAGAGTGTTTCGCCCTCTAGGCTTGCGGGTAATAGTCTTGAATTGCTTTTACTTCCATCGGGTGGGATTTGAGCGATCGAATTCCCGCTGCTGTCGCTTTGGCACCGGCTATTGTGGTAATAATCGGGATTTTGTAAGTCAAAGCTGTGCGGCGGATAAAGATGCCGTCGGCGCGGGATTCTTCGCCGGAAGGCGTGGTGATAATTAGTTGAATTTTCTCATTCTTGATCGAATCCAACAAATTAGGCCGCCCTTCGTGCAGTTTCAATTCCAAATCTACCTCTAAACCTTGCTCTCGCAAAACTTTGCGTGTCCCGTGAGTTGCAACTACTCGGAAACCCAATTCTAAGAATTCCTTGACAACGGGTACAACTGCTAGTTTGTCCCGATCGCGCATCGAAACCAAAACGGTTCCCAACAGCGGCATCATTTGTCCAGCACCTAATTGAGCTTTGGCAAAGGCTTTGCCAAAATCGGTGTCAATTCCCATGACTTCGCCGGTCGATCGCATTTCTGGCCCTAACAAGGTATCAGTTCCCGGGAACTTCGCAAAGGGCAATACAGCTTCTTTTACCGAAACATGAGTGGGTATAATCTCTTCAGTAAAACCCAAAGCTTCTAGAGTTTTGCCAGACATGACTCGCGAGGCCATTTTTGCTAAGGGAACTCCGATCGCCTTGGACACAAAAGGCACTGTTCGAGAAGCTCGGGGATTAGCTTCCAAGATGAAAACTTGTTCCCCTTGAACAGCAAATTGAATATTCATCAACCCGATTACTTTCAGGGATTTTGCTAATTCTACAGTCCAGCGGCGGATTGTTGCCAAAGCTGCGTCAGAAAGCGTTTGGTAAGGGATAGAACAAGCAGAGTCGCCGGAGTGGATTCCCGCTTCCTCGATGTGCTCCATAATACCGCCGATCGTCACATTGCCCGTAACATCGGCGATCGCATCGACATCCACCTCGATCGCATTCTCCAAAAACTTATCAATTAAAATCGGATGATCGGGCTCTACCAGCACGGCATAGGTCATGTAACGTTCCAATTCCGTATCGGAATAAACAATTTCCATGGCTCGCCCGCCTAATACGTAACTCGGTCGCACCACTACCGGATAACCGATCCGTTGAGCTACTATTAAAGCATCCTCAAAACTACGCGCTAGACCATTAGCAGCTTGCTGAATATCCAATTCCCGCAGAATCTTTTCAAATCGCTCCCTGTCTTCAGCAGTATCAATGGAATCCGGCGAAGTTCCCCAGATTTTTGTTTGTACATCGGGGTGATTTTCCAGAGCTTTTTGTAAAGGCAGCGCCAACTTCAGCGGCGTTTGCCCGCCAAACTGAATAATTATTCCCTCGGGATTTTCGGCTTCGATGATGTTGAGAACATCTTCTTTTGTTAGCGGTTCAAAATACAGGCGATCGCTCGTATCATAATCCGTCGAAACCGTCTCCGGGTTCGAGTTGACCATAATGGTCTCAAAGCCGTCTTCTCCTAGGGAATAGGAAGCATGACAGCAGCAGTAATCAAACTCAATTCCCTGTCCGATTCGGTTCGGCCCGCCACCTAAAATCATCACTTTTCGTTTGGTAGAAGGCAAAACTTCCGACTCCGGCGCGAGACTGTGGCCCACAGGCGAAATTTTCTTTTCTTCATCGCCCAATTCCCAAATTGCCGCTCCCGCTTCGTAGGTGGAATAATAATACGGTGTAAACGCTTCAAATTCAGCGGCACAGGTATCGACTGTTTTGTAAATCGGAATTACGCCTAACTGTTTGCGGTAAGCGCGGACTTGATCTTCCGATGTTTTGGTGGCGTAAGCAATTTGGCGATCGCTAAAACCCAACTGCTTTACTTCAAACATTGTCTCTTTTGTCAACTGTTCCAAACGCGTTCGTTTCAAGAACTTCTCAGTTTCCAGCAATTCCTGCATTTTATCCAAAAACCAAGGGTCGATTGCTGTGAACTCGAAGATATCTTCCACCGACATTCCCATCATCATCGCGTGGCGAACTGTAAAAATGCGATCGGGATTTGGCGTCCGCAATCCGGCGCGAATTTGTTCCAAACTCGGCAACTTTTCTGGTTTGTCGCACCCGAAACCTGCGCGGCCTGTTTCCAATCCCCGCAAGGCTTTTTGGAAGGATTCGTTGAAGCTGCGCCCGATCGCCATTACCTCCCCAACAGACTTCATTTGCGTTGTCAAAGTTGGTTCGGAACCGGGGAACTTTTCAAAGGCAAATCGGGGAATCTTCGTCACTACGTAGTCAATTGTCGGTTCAAAAGACGCCGGAGTTTTCTTGGTAATATCGTTGGAAATTTCGTCTAGGCTGTAACCTACCGCTAATTTTGCCGCCATTTTTGCAATGGGGAAACCAGTTGCTTTCGAGGCCAAGGCCGAGGAACGGGAAACCCGAGGATTCATTTCAATAACGATGAAATCTCCGTTGACAGGATTGACGGCAAATTGAATATTGGAACCGCCGGTTTCAACTCCGATTTCGCGAATAATTTTCACCGAAGCATCCCGCAGGCGCTGATATTCTTTGTCTGTGAGAGTTTGCGCCGGGGCAACGGTGATAGAATCGCCCGTGTGGACGCCCATCGGGTCGAGATTCTCGATCGAACAAATAATCACCACATTATCTGCCAAATCTCGCATTACTTCTAGTTCGTACTCTTTCCAACCAATCAAAGATTGTTCGATCAAAATTTGGGATACTGGACTGGCGTCAATCCCGCCTTGTGCCATTTCTTCAAACTCTTCTTGATTGTAAGAAATGCCACCTCCCGTGCCTCCCATTGTAAAAGCAGGGCGAATAATTAACGGATAACTGCCGATTTGGTGACCAATTGCTTTGGCTTCGTCGAGAGTGTTGGCAATTCCCGAAGGGCAAACTGCGACCCCAATTCGCGCCATCGCTTCCTTAAATAATAGCCGATCTTCTGCCATTTCAATTGCTGGCAACTTAGCACCAATCAACTCGACGTTGTATTTTTCTAAAACGCCATTTTTAGCGACTGCAACTGCTAAATTTAGCGCAGTTTGACCGCCCATTGTCGGTAAAATTGCTTGAGGTCTTTCTTTAGCGATGATTTGTTCGAGGATGGCTGGCGTTAGAGGTTCGATGTAAATGCGATCGGCAGTTTCCGGATCGGTCATAATCGTTGCAGGGTTGGAATTCACCAACACTACTTCAAAACCTTCTTCTCGCAAAGCTTTGCAAGCTTGTGTTCCTGAATAGTCAAATTCGCACGCTTGACCGATAACAATTGGGCCGGAACCAATGAGAAGAATTTTTTTTAAGTCTTGACGACGGGGCATAGGTTCGTAATTAGTAATTGGACAAGGTGGAGGATTAATTTGATATTTTGCCTCAGTCTTAGAAACAGGCTTTCTAAGCTGTTCCCCCCAAAGCTTACTCAAAATAGTGCAAGTTTTGTTGTTAATTTGAAATTGTGCACCATTATCAGCATTTTGGAAGCAGAACCTCGCAACTCCGGCTGACAGACACCCCCAGCTAACCCGAAATATTGATGAGAAAAGGGTGCAGTCGATCGGTAAATCAAGACTATTTTAAGTGTTGCGGTCAAATCGTGTTCTAAAATACACAATCCCTGTATTCCGCCGGATTAATCATTGTAGAGACTTCAGCCAAGGCGTGTCCTGACTGTGGGGAACGGATAAAATTAACGGGGTTGGATGATGAAATTTCCCGTAGCACAGGCGAGGGCCCGACGCCATCGCCCTCCGAGGATTTGACAATCCGAGCTCCAGCCATGTAGGTGCGACGATGGAGGACACGGCATTGCCGTGTCTCTAGCGTATTTCAGCCTATTGTTAAGCTTTGCGCGATCGGCGAATGAGTACACTTATAAATTGTCCCGGCTTTGCACCTCGCTGTGGTGGGGTCCAATCCCCGACTTGGGCAAATCCCAGTCGGTACAAGGTGTGGATGGTGTCTAACACGGCTGCGCGGGAACCGACAACCGTTATCCGCACGACTTCCTGTTCCGATACTGCTGAGTCGTCATTTGGACGCGCGGACAAGTTATCGTCAGGTACGAATTCCTGTGACATAATATGGTCTCCTGGTTTTTGGTTTTCTAGGAAAACCCCAAAACCCAGCCGCCCCGCACGTTAACACAGAGCAGGGCGGCTACAGAGAGTGTTAAAATTCTCCATTAGCCTCCATACTGCTTACTCAGTTTGGCGGTTAGCTGTCCATTGCTGTTGGTAGCAGCTTTGGGCAGTGCAACTAGATTTTTGAGCGACGTGGGCTGCTTCCTCTTTGAGCAAAGCAGCCTTAATTTCACAGCGTAGCCGCATAGGGGGGCCGCCGTCAATCAATTTATGATTTTGGATTTTAGATTGAGATTTTTCTCCAACACCTCTCGCACTCTCCCCCTCTCGCACTCTTCCCCTCTCCCTCAATCCAAGCTACTAGATGAGGGAATGCGCCGAGGAAGAGGTAAAATATGGAATCGTTCCAAAAGCTTAAAATCAAAAATCTAAAATACAGATATGCCTAGAACACAAGTGCGAATATTCCGTGCACCTGCTGCTTGATGACAACCACATCAATTTTAGATTTTAGATTTTAGATTGTCCTCCAACAACTCTTCCTATCTCCTATGCCTAGAACTCCCAGCGAATATTCCGTGCACCTGCTGCTTGAAGGCGGCCACCGCGAAGAAGTGCGTTTCGCAACGCTGCAAGATTTTCAAAAGTGGTACAGCAGTACGCTGGTGCCGAAACAAGATTCAAGAGAATTTCTTAACGTCCCGATTAAAAATATTCAAGGCGAATACATGGTAGTTCGGCCTACCAGCGTTCTAGCAATTCGCGTAGAACCGATATTTACTTCTAGTGTCGAACGATACGATGAATAAGGAAAATAATCAATTGAGTAGGGAAAATTGGAAATTGAGCAAGATTTTTCGCTATCAGCTATTAGCGCTCGCCTGTTGCGTTTTGGCGACCGCTTTTTCGGTGCCTGCAGTTGCAGTTCCGTCGCTGCAACCAATTAGTATAAATCAATTGCAAGCGAGTGAATTGGAGTCGATCGCCTTTGACGCTCAAATCTGGGGCGAAAATGGCAAACCGGGCGATAAAGAATTGCTGTTAAGGTCGATCGACAACAGCCTCCGCTATCTCAATACATCGGCCGCCGCCACTGCTTACAGTCGCTATCCAGTAGCAGGAGTTACGCGCGATCGAGTTCGGCGTTCTCTCGATCGATTTCGCCAATTAGTTGTCAGTTCCACAACCCCGGCACAACTTCAGGAATCGGTCAAGCGCGAATTTGTCTTTTACAAATCCACGGGCAAAGACGGCAAAGGAACAGTCGCATTTACAGGTTATTTCGAGCCGACTTACGCAGCATCTCGCACGCCGAATTCCGAATACCGTTATCCCCTGTACCGGATGCCGCCAAACATGGCATCTTGGCCGAAACCTCACCCGACAAGATTGCAATTAGAAGGCGAAGATGCTTTGCAGGCAAGTAAAGGATTGCTGCGGGGATTAGAATTAGTTTGGTTGCGCGATCGATTCCAAGCATTTCTCGTCCACGTCCAAGGTTCTGCGAGATTGCAGCTAACAGATGGTAGCGTGATGACCGTCGGTTTTGCAGGCAAAACCAGTCACAGTTATACAGGTGTCGGGCGAGAATTAGTTAAAGACGGAAAGTTTACTTTAGAAGAGTTAAATTTGCCGAAACTAAAGGAATATTTCACCAACTTTCCCGCAGATATGAACAAATATTTGCCGAAAAATGAAAGCTTTGTATTCTTCCGGGATACTAATGGAGTTCCAGCCACAGGAAGCATTGGAGTGCCAGTAACTGCCGAAAGGTCGATCGCCACCGATAAAGCTTTAATGCCCCCCGGTGCACTAGCATTAATTAGTACAAAACTCCCTTATCCGAATGCGGCGGGACAACTAGAACAAAACGCCGTGAATCGGTACGTTTTGGATCAAGATACCGGCGGTGCAATCAAAGGCGCGGGGAGAGTTGACGTATTTATGGGAACGGGAGATTTAGCGGGCGATCGGGCCGGTTTTATCAACTCAACAGGAGAACTGTATTATCCGCTTTTAAAGTAGATTAATTCTACTTTATATGATTGTTTGCTGTGGGTCGAATCCCGGACACGGCACGGCGCCGTGTCCATACAGATATCGCCGGCAATCAATATGTAATCTATTTTTGATAATTGCTATAAAATAGAAAATACCCCACCCTCCCAACGTCACAAATGCTAAACAAAATTCTGCAATTCTTCAAACGACTAATTCAGCGAATATTCGGATACCCAACCCCACCCACCCCACCGCCGGGAAATACCGCCATCCGCCCAACCTTAACTGACGCTGAATACGAGTCGAAATTCATGGAAATCCTCGAAGGGGTGAATGCCGGCTGGAGTCGCGGGGATGTAGCGGGATTCTTAATCGCAAAACGCCTTAAAGATGGTGAATTGGCGGCTTGGTTGCGACGGTTCGGGACTCGATTGTTAGAGGGGGAAAACCTGCAGGGCGGGCACGGGGGCACCGCCCCTACGGATGCTGTGGCATCGCTTCAGGAATTGGCGCAGCGGCTGGTATTGTTAGGTAGAATTGGCAGCGGGGAATTGTCAGAGGTGGCGAGGCAAATTGGGCGGGAGATATTGACACGGTTTCCGCTGCCGGAGGTTGAGGAGGAGGATACAAAGGGGAGGGTGATTGAGGCGGTGTTTGTTGGGGATGGTTGGGGTTTTTCTGGGGAAGTGAACCGCACAGGCGCTGAGGCTGCGGAGGCAGAATCGGAAGTTAATGTAGATGCTGAGGCGTGGTGCGATCGAGGTAATGAGCAGTATAATTTAGGAAGATTTGAGGAGGCGATCGCATCTTATAACCAGGCAATTGCTCTCAAACCCGACTATCACGATGCTTTGCACAACCGAGAGGTAGCACAACGTAAGTTAGGCGAAATTAAATAGGCGAACTGGCTTTTGTATACAATTTTTACTAGGTATTGCGAGCGACATGATACTATTAAAAATTAAGGGTCGTTTTCGGAACCAATTATCATACATTTAAAAGAGAAGTTTGAGGACTGAAGTCCTCACTACAAACTTAATTTGTAAGCTGTGCTAGGGACACATACAATAGGTTTATACTATTAAAATTAGTCCTAAATTATTGCATCCAAAATCCCAATCGAATGACACAAGTAATCGGCATTGACTTAGGCGGAACCGCAATTAAACTCGGCAGATTTAACGAAGACGGCATTTGTTATCAATCCTTAACTGTTCCAACTCCTCAACCGGCAACGCCAGAAGCCGTTTTAGCCGCGATGACCGATGCTATTTTACAACTGAATCCGGTCGAAAATGCTGTAAGTGCGATCGGCATCGGCACTCCAGGCCCCGCAGACGCCGCCGGCCGCATAGCCAGAGTAGCAATTAACCTCAAAAACTGGCATAACGTCCCCCTAGCTGACTGGGTGGAAGCTAAAACCGGACTGCCGACAATATTAGCAAATGATGCCAACTGTGCCGGATTGGGAGAAGCTTGGTTGGGTGCAGGAAGGCACTTTAAAGACCTAATTTTAATCACTTTAGGTACAGGAGTCGGCGGTGCAGTTATCTTAGACGGCAAACTATTTGTAGGTCATCAAGGCGCGGCTGGAGAACTAGGATTGATTACTATAAATCCCGACGGCCCGGAGTGCAACAGCGGCAATCGCGGTTCTTTAGAACAGTATGTTTCGGTGCAAGCCATTCGCCGGGAAACGGGTTTGGAACCTATAGAATTAGCAAATTTAGCTAAGTCTGGAGATGCCCAAGCTTTAGAATTTTGGCAAAATTACGGGCGCTATCTGGGTATCGGTTTGGCAAGTCTCATTTATATTTTGACGCCGGAAGCTATTATTATCGGTGGTGGAATTAGTGCAGGTGCAGAATTTTTCTTGCCGCAGGTTCGAGAAGAAATTGAGCAACGTGTACTGCCGAGTTCTCGCGAAGATTTACAGTTATTGGTGGCTGAATTGGGCAATCAAGCAGGCATGGTAGGGGCAGCAAAATTAGCTTGGCAGCTTGTTCAATAGTTAAAATTTAAAAAATCAGCGCATTTTACTGCGCTTTTTTAATATCTAAAATTAGGGTGCAACCTAAGCACTTTAGATCAAAAAAAATAAAATGAATGTGAGGAGTTACTAAACATAGTCTCCGTTCATCCTTCATTGTTCATGCTTCTAACTAATGACTAATGACTAACGACTAATGACTAATTACTGCTTCATGGCAGAGATTGTCCAGTCGTATTTTTAATGTATTCCTGAATTTCTTGATAAGTTTCCGGGTTGCTTTGGCGGAGGATAATAATATTAGTTGCGCTGTCAGGCAGGCAAAAGCTTAGCCGACCGTTCTGTTCGCAAGCAAAAGAGCTAATTCGACTCATATCGATCGCAAATTCTTTGCGGTCATAATGAATTTTAATCCACGAACCTCTCGAATTGCGATCAATGGTTTTTTTGAGGTAATCGAGAACTTGCTTGTAAGCCTCATAATTGCCTTGGGGATTGAGGATAATCGGCTGACTGCTATTAGGCAGCCAAAAGGTGAGACGCTTGTTATCCAGTTCGCTAGAAAAAGCACTAATAGTGTCAAGGTCAATTATGTATGTACTTTTCTCATAAGTAATTTTGCTCCAATAAGCCACAAAGCCTCCTCAAACCTGTGTTTCCTGGTATTTTAGGATAGTTTGACAACTCCTACCATTTTAGATTTTAGATTGTAGATTTTAGATTGGGCATGACTGATGACTATCTGGGTTGGGAAGTTGCCTAAACTTGCATTCTTTTGGGAAACTGGTATCACCCTTGAAATCCGTAAAAAGTTAAGTAAAAATATCAGATTTTTACCTTCTGCCTTCTGCCTTCTGCCTTCTGCCTTCTGCCTTCTCCCTTGCGGTACTAGCCCCCCAGCCCTAGTATAGGGGTTGGGGGGTGAGGTCTTTCACTCGTTGAGAATGCTGCCCGATATCTAGTCCGATAAGTGCGACCCCTATCAAATCCTATTGGTCTGTTGGGCGGGTTTTGTAATGTCCATTGTCGGGGCGATTTGAATATTGTCTACTCTGAACCGCCCCTACAGACATCTAATATATCAGAACTAATCGATCGCACATGATATCAGATCAGTTTGCGACAACTTTCCCGGCCACCAAGTCGCGACCCTCATCTTCTAAAACATCCTGCTTTCCCTGGATGCTAGCTGCCTGGATAAACCCTTGAAACAATGGGTGGGGGGTGCTAGGTCGAGATTGGAATTCGGGGTGAAATTGACTGGCTATGAAAAAAGGATGGTTGGGCAATTCGATCATTTCTACCAATCGGCCGTCTGGAGATGTACCGGAGACGGCATAACCTGATTCTAAGAAAAGATTGCGGTAGGCGTTGTTGAATTCGTACCGATGGCGGTGCCGCTCGTAAATCACTTCTTTCTGATAAAGTTTGAAAGCTAGCGTGTCTGGGTTGACACGGCACGGATACAAACCCAGTCGCATTGTACCGCCCAAATCGACTACATCTTGCTGTTCTGGCAATAAATTAATTACCGGATTTGCTGTATCCGGGTCAAATTCAGCGCTGTTGGCATCTTTGAGTTGAGCGGTGTTGCGCGCCCATTCAATCACAGCACACTGCATCCCCAAACACAATCCCAAAAATGGAATTTTGTTGTGTTTAGCATATTCGATCGCGGCTATTTTGCCGTCAACTCCCCGAACCCCAAAACCTCCCGGTACAAGAATGCCGTTGATATCTTTGAGATAATTATCGAGGTTTCCCGATTCTAAATCTTCTGAGTTAATCCAGTGCAAATTCAGGTCGCAGCCGATGGCAATTGCCGCGTGCCGCAAAGCTTCAACCACCGAAAGATAAGCATCGTTCAACCGCACGTATTTACCAACTAAAGCAATATCAATTTTGTGATTTGGACTGTAAAGCCTGTTGACTAAAGTTTGCCACTGATGTAAATCTGGCTGGCGATGTTCCAGTTGCAGCAAATTGATGGTTTGTTCCGCCAAACCCTCCTGTTCCATCATCAGCGGCACTTCGTAGATACTTTTGGCATCTTGAGCGGTGATGACACATTCTTCGGGTACGTTGCAGAATTCCGACAATTTCTGTTTCATGCCCAAAGACAGCGGGCGATCGCACCGACAGACTAAAATATCTGGTTGAATGCCGATCGACCGCAATTCCTTCACCGAATGCTGAGTCGGTTTAGTTTTCATCTCCCCAGCCGAAGGAATCCAAGGTATCAGCGTGACGTGCATATACACAACATTTTGCCGGCCGACATCCTTGCGAAACTGGCGAATTGCCTCCAAAAATGGCAAAGATTCAATATCTCCCACCGTTCCGCCGATTTCCGTAATCACGACATCGGGATTAGTATTTTTGGCTACTCGGTGAATTCGCTCTTTAATCTCATTAGTGATATGCGGAATCACCTGCACCGTGCTCCCCTGATACTCGCCCCGGCGTTCTTTGTTGATCACCGCTTGATAAATGGAACCCGTGGTGACGCTATTGAGGCGAGACATGGAAGTATCGGTAAAACGCTCGTAGTGCCCCAAATCCAGGTCAGTTTCTGCACCGTCTTCCGTCACGAAAACTTCTCCGTGCTGAAACGGGCTCAGAGTGCCGGGGTCAACGTTAATATATGGGTCTAGCTTCAAAATCGAGACAGAATAGTCCCGCGACTTCAATAGGCGGCCCAAGGAAGCACCGACAATACCCTTGCCGATGCTGGAAACCACGCCGCCAGTCACAAACACAAATTTGCTCATAGGATTTTCGACTTTAGATGTTTCTGTTTCTAGTTAAGGTAACACTCAACTCTAAGAGCTAAAATCAAAAATTGTCCAGCAGTGTTTGACCATTTATCAAATACGGCTGGGGATAGGACGAGTGGCCCACGACCTCGATCGGGCGGTTTGCAGGGGTTTTGAGCTGGTGGGCCAATTTCAAAACGGTTGATTGTTCATCAGTGCGCTTTGGGCTGATGAACAATCAAGGGCGATCGATCTTCTGAGAAAACCACCTTCACCCAGGCTTTTTTCCCTTCCTCACAAATATGTCTGTAACCGATCTGTCACATCTGACACACTGGCCAACTCTAAAACTGCCTCTCCTAAATTCTCTAATTGTTCAGCGGATAACTGACTGATGCGAGTTTGAATCTCCGACGACAACGGACCGACACGGCGCTCCAACAGCCGCACAACTAGCTCCAACTTTCCTTGTTTGATGCCTTGTTCGAGGCCTTGTTCGATGCCAATTCTGGTAGCTTTGGTAATTGCACCGCGCTGGTCTTGAATGAAAATTTCTCGCCTTTCTAAATCTTCCAATTCATCAGGATCGAGATTCGCTTCATTCGCAATTGCAAAAGCCTGCCGCAGTTCCGGCACATTTCCCAACTCTTCGGGAACCGACCGTAAAATTTGAGCAGTTTTCATGAAATATATCCACTTATCTGTCAGCGTTTCTAACTCCTGTAATGTCTTGTCAAATTTTGGCAACTCAACAAACACAAGTTCAAATTCATCAGCTAGATAGTCGGTTAAAAAAGTTTTTTCTTTGAAAACAAAGCGCGAAATCACTGTTTCCAAATGCTCAAACATTTGAAAATCGGTAATCGTCAGAGCAATCACAGGGTTTAACAAGCTGTAACGGCTTCCTGTGGTTAGCTGCATCGAATAAGCTTTAGTGGCATTGTATAAAATCCGCTTCTCGAATGACTCTACATTCAATACTTGCATTTCAATAATTACCGTTTTGTTGCCATCAATTTTAGCTTTGACATCCAAGTAAGTATCTTTGACTCCTTTGATTTTTGGAGCTAAATAAGGGTCAATAATTTCTAAGTCTTCGATGACTGGCTGTGCTTCGTAGAGCATGGCATTTAAGAAACTAATCAAAATGTCCTTACTCTCAGCAGACCCGAAGATTTTTTTAAAGGCAAAGTCGGTTTTGGGATTGATAAAATTCATGGCAATTTCAATTTATTAGAGCTTGAGAAGTTGAGGTTAGAGTTATTTAATTATTTAACTATCATACAATCTTCTAGGTTGGGTTCGCGGACGATCGCCCCAACCGACCTCACCCCAATACGGATGGAAGCCCACAGCAGTCTAGACAAAAGTTCCAGTCCCCGATTAGCGCCTGTGGAGTCAATCAAAAATCAGCCCTACGCGCTCAGTCATTTTTCCCAAAAAGCTAACTCAGGAACGTTTCGGCAATGGTAAAGTCATGGTATACAAAGCACCTCAAGTCTGCTAAAAAAAAACAGCTATGAAGTTTGTCTGCCTTCTATCCCCTCAACGGTTGCTTTGTACTGGTATGGCATTGCTCGCTGCGATCCTCTTCGAGGGCTTCGCTAACGAGTGTAGCGCGTGGCTCGCTCCCAATGCAGCGCGAGCAAAAGATCCTGGGGAAAATTATTCGTCTGTGTCGCCGAAAATCCTCGCTAGTAACGATGTTAATTGCAATGGCGGACGATCGCCCAAAACTAGCTGTCGAGTCGGCGGTTTGTTCGTCAAAACTCCCAATACGACTCCAGAACAAGTCTTTCCTCTCAAGCAGACTGAAGTTAAAGCCAAAATAGCTGGCAATATCTCCCGCGTCGAAGTTGTTCAGAAGTTTGAAAATCCTTTTCCTGAATCTATAGAAGCTGTTTATGTATTTCCTTTGCCCGACGAAGCGGCGGTGGATGATATGGAAATTAAAATAGGCTCACGAATTATTAAAGCTGATATCAAACGCCGCGAGGAAGCTTTGGAAATTTACGAACAAGCCAGAAAGCAAGGCAGGACTGCGGGTTTGTTGGAACAAGAACGCGATAATATTTTTACTCAGTCTCTCGCTAATATCAAACCAGGAGAAAAAATTGAAGTTACTATTCGCTACACGGAAAGTCTCAAGTTTGCTGGCGGCGATTACGAATTTGTGTTTCCAATGGTGGTAGGGCCGCGCTATGTTTCGAGAAATTCGACCCCTCCCAACCCCCTGGGGGTTAATACCGACGCCGATCGCATTAACCCGCCTGTTTTGCCTCCGGGAACGCGATCTGGTCACAATATTGCTGTGTCGGTAGAAATAGATGCCGGAGTTGCGATCGGCGATGTCCGCTCTACTTCTCATCAAATTACAACTGACCGCAGCGGCAATATTGTGCAAGTCCAATTAGCCAATTCAGACACAATTCCCAATAAAGATTTAATTCTGCGCTATCGAGTCGCGGGCCAAAATACTCGGGCAACTATTTTGACTCAATCGGACAAGCGGGGCGGTCATTTTGCTACTTATATAATTCCGGCATTAAACTACAAAACTAATGAAATTGTACCTAAAGATGTCGTGTTTCTGATGGATTCTTCCGGTTCTCAACAGGGCGAACCGCTGGCAAAATCTAAGGAGTTGATGCGCCGCTTCATTCAAGGGCTCAATCCCAACGATACTTTTACTATTATTGATTTTGCAAACACTGCCAAAGCGCTTTCAACAACTCCTTTAGCAAATACTCCAGAAAATCGACAAAAAGCAATTAATTATATCGAAAAATTGCAGGCTAACGGTGGCAGTGAATTGTTTGACGGCATTCAAGCAGTGATGAATTTTCCGGCGGCGGCAACGGGAAGGCTGCGGAGTATTGTATTAATTACTGACGGTTACATTGGTAATGAAAATGAAGTGCTGGCTCTGGTTCAGCAGAGCCTGAAACCTGGAAATCGACTTTATAGTTTTGGTGTTGGCGGTTCGGTGAATCGGTTTTTGCTCAACCGTTTGGCGGAAGTGGGAAGAGGCACGTCTCAGGTAATTCGTCAAGATGAACCGTCGGCAGAAGCAGCAGAAAAGTTTTTTCGGGAAATTAATAGTCCGGTATTGACTAATATTCAAATTAGTTGGGAAGGAATGGGGGAAAAACCGCAGATTTATCCGATCGCGCCCCCAGACTTGTTTGCGAGTGGGCCATTGGTTTTGTTTGGCAAAAAGATCGATCGAGCCTCCGGCCAACTTCGCATCCGCGGCACTCTTGCGGGCGGCAAAACTTACGAGCAAGTTTTACCTGTTAATTTTGCTCAATCCGTCGGCGGGCGACAGCGGGAGTCAACTTCAGTCGCAGCAACGGCTACGGATTTTGGCAATCCGGCGGTAGCTCAACTTTGGGGGCGATCGCGCATTAAAGATTTAATGAACCAAATGTTTGGTGGCGAGACTCAATCTCTGGTGGAAGCTGTGACTAATACTGCTCTGACTTATCGGTTGCTTTCGGAATACACGGCTTTTGTGGCTGTGAGCGAAGAAGTGCGAGTCGAACCAGATGGATCTCGTCGCCGCGTGCAAGTGCCTGTGGAATTGCCGCAGGGTGTCAGCTATGAAGGTATTTTCGAGTCGGAGGGGGCAGAGCAAACTAGGGGCGGCACTCGCAGCGTTACCTCGACTCGCAACTCGGCACCGGTGAGTCCAGCTCCTGCTATGCCGCGGCAGCCCGGTTACGGTGAGTCGCAACGCCCGAAGCCTTTGGCTTCTCGCCTTCAAGTAGTTAGCGCCCAAGGGTTGGATGCCGGGGCGATCGC
Source organism: Microcoleus sp. D3_18_C4 (assembly GCF_036702355.1). NCBI lineage: Bacteria > Bacillati > Cyanobacteriota > Cyanophyceae > Oscillatoriales > Microcoleaceae > Microcoleus > Microcoleus sp. D3_18_C4. The sequence continues at coordinate 54,400 of NZ_JAUBTF010000029.1, read as the reverse complement.
CACTTTGACTCAATACCTGCAATCGGTTAATCTCCCGGCGGGGGTTAGCGGTGAAACGGTGTGGGAGTTATTGGTACAAGACGGCCGCGTTGCCCGATTGGCGATCCTCTTCGAGGGCTTCGCTAACGACACTCAAACCTCGACGCTGCAAGCAACAGACGCTGTAGAGACTCTCAAGAGGGCCTTGAGTTCCTGGCAACCTCCTGCAGGATTCAAGGGCACGCTGCGCCTGAAGTTGCGAATTACGGTCGAGCCTTAAGCAACGAGTATCTATGTCAAGAAACATTAACTTTTAATTCAAAAATACCGAAAGCGCGATCGCTACCGCGAGGAAGATATAAAATCTTTATTAAGAGATTGCCTTTAAACAGAAAGTGATGTTAATGAAATTTATACCGTTTGAGGCAAATGCTAAAACAGTTTCCTTTCTGAAACAGTTTCCTTTCTGAAACAACCTTAACAGTAAAGATTTCTGGATCGAAACCCCCCAATCATAGAAGGTATGATGCCCTATGGAAGTTAGTGAACTGCTCAACAATTACGAAAAAGGAGAAAGAGACTTTACTGGAGCCGACCTCAGCGGGAAAGACCTCAGCGGAGCAATCTTAATCGGAGTCAACCTTTCGCGAGCTAATCTTTCCGGGGCGAACCTCAGCAGAGCGTTTCTCACCAAAGCAACACTCAAAGATGCACAGATGCAAAGAACAAATCTGACTTTTGCCAAAATGGGCGAAACCCAACTTTCGGGTGCAGATTTGACAAAAGCTAATTTGAGTGGAGCTTTTTTGGTAAAAGCAAAATTGCCCAGAGTAAAGTTAAGCGGCGCAACTTTAACTAGCGCCAACCTGCGGGGTGCTGTGTTGTGGAATGCCAATTTGTGCAGCGCCGACTTGCAATTAGTTAACTTACTGGGCGCGAATTTGACGGGTGCTAATTTTAAGTGGGCTAACCTTTACGGTGCAAGGCTCAATAGTGCAAAACTTTTTGGAGCTCAATTAACCGGAGTCAGTCTGCGGCGAGCGCAGTTGACAGGGGTGAATCTCTGCGGTGTAGATTTGAGTGGCGTTAACGTGAGTGAAGCTAAATTAATGGGAGCTAATTTGGAAGGCTCGAATTTGGCGGGGGCGAATTTCAGCGCGGCTCAGTTGCGTGGGGTAAAGTTGGCGGGTGCAAATTTAACCGGGGCTAAGTTGAGGGGAAGTTGTTTGAGAGGGGCAAATCTGAATTGGGCAAAGTTGTGTCAAGCAGATTTGATGGCGGCAGATTTGAGCGAGGCGACGTTAATAGGAACTAATTTAGATAATGCTTTGTTGGCGGGAGCTATTTTGCCCGAATCTACTAGGCGCTATTTTTCCTTAGCTGGGGCTGGCAGAGTCAATTCTTGGGAAGTTAATGAGATTAATGGTTGATTGTTGACTGATGACTGTTCACTGTTCACTGATGACTATGACAATTAATTTTGGGGTGGTGCTGGTAACTGTGGCATCGGAGCCGGAGGCGGAGAATCTGGCGAAATCTCTAGTTGAACACAAGCTGGCTGCTTGTGTGAGTTTGTCACCAATTCGCTCGATTTATAGTTGGCAAGGCGAGATTCATTCCGAGCCAGAGTGGCAGTTGGTGATTAAAACTGATTTGGCTAAATTTGAGGCTTTAAAAACAAAAGTTCAGGAACTCCATTCCTATGAAGTTCCCGAAATTATTGCTATTCCTATTATCGCTGGCAGCGATGCTTATCTCAATTGGCTGGGACAATCTTTAAGTTTGTAGTCAAGATTTTAGTCCTAAATTATCCAATGAAGAGGGACGGAATTCCATACTAAAAATGGTCAGAAACCTAGGAATTATGACTGGTAGGGCCGATGACGCCGATTTTGTGGCGAAAACTTAGTTCGCCGCCGAACCAGCCTGTAATGCCCAGCAAGGTTGCCACGACGATCGATATGGCTAAACCTGTGTATACGATCGGCTCAGCCGGATTTCCTTGTCGCAACAGCAAGTTAATCAGGGTAAGTACCATAACCGCCACATTGCCGCCCATGTGCAACCAACCGGCACTGCGATCGCGCACTCTTTTAACTTTGAAAAAATCTAAAAAGCCCGTGATTGCTGCCAAAATCCCCGCAGCAAAACCCACACCCATCAGCCAAAGCGAAGCTCTCGCCCAAAACGGATCGCTTGTGAGCCAATAACCGATGTCCGTGCCCGCGGCTCCTACTAAAAAGGCTACCGGAAAGATGACGATGATGGGGTGGATGGGATGGCCTGCAACTGAAAGCGTACTCGTAATGCCGGCGTCGCGATACTCTCTGTCGTCACTTTCTAGAATCGGCGGAATATTGGGATAAGGGGTACTATTTCTTTGATTTGTTTCCATGATTTCTAGCGATAAATTTTGTACAACAAAGCCGTTTTTATTGGATTGAACTTAATCCCAAATCCGTTCGCCATTTTCGTCAACGCGGGCCTGCCGAATTACGTCAGAAATTTCCTCGGCGTCTTTGACGTGGTGCAGGGCTTTCTTTTCCCCATCCGGTTCTTCTACGATCACATAAGTTGGAACTGTAACAACATCTCCCACGATGTCGGGTACGTGGTCTACCGCCAGTTGCTGCGCTTTTTCTTCAATGGTTTGGGGTTCGTCGGAAATACGATCGCCCGGATTGACAGTGCGCTCCATATCTCTGCCCGGTTTGTCGATACTCATAAAAACCTCTCTGGTATTTCTAATTTTTTGCTGACTCTAATTCCTACTATTGAACGAAAAATATCCCTGCACAAACATCTCCCGACGGGTGGAAGTTTCAGTTAGGGCGATCGCAGGCAGCCTCTTCCTGTAGGTAGAGGTTTTTCGATTTGTTCGGAAAAAACTAAGCTAAAATCTAAGCATGATATTTTCCTTCCCTTTGAGTTGCCCATGAAAAGTTACGATTGGATTGTTGTCGGCGGCGGCATTACTGGTGCGGCACTGAGTTACGAACTGGCAAAAAAAGGTTTTGCTGTGCTGCTTTTGGAACGAGATGCCACCATGCAAAATGCTACTCGTTTTAGTTATGGCGGCTTGGCTTATTGGTCAGGGACGACTGATTTAACTCGCCAATTGTGTCGGGAAGGTATTGAACGCCACCGCAATTTATCGGCCCAATTAGATGCTGAGACTGAGTTTCGCGAGTTGGATTTGTTGCTGACAATTGATGCGGGTACTGATGCCGAAAAAGTAGCGTCTAATTACGCGCATTTTGCGATTGTGCCGCAGCTTTTGAGTGTTGCAGAAGCTGGCGAGTTGGAACCTTTGCTGAATAAAAGTGCGATCGCCGGAGCTCTGACTGTGCGTCACGGTCACATTTCCCCGACTGCCACAAATAAAGCTTATTGTCAAGGGTTTCTGCGGTTGGGAGGAACTATAGAATTTGCTGAAGTAATTGGGTTTATAGAAGAGGGCAATCGGATTTCGGGAGTCAAGACGGCACAGGAAAGTTATACCTGCCAAAATACGGTTATTTGTGCTGGAGGTTGGAGTCGGAGTTTGCTGAAAGCCGCGGGTGTTTCTGTGGGAGTTTATTTTACTCGCACGGAGATTTTGGAAACTGCACCTGTGGATTTGAAACTCAGGACTTTGGTGATGCCTGCGGTATTAAAACGTTTTGAATTAGAAGCTAAATCTAGTAAAAATGAGGTGGATTTTCTTTGGGATGAACCTGGTAAAGAGTTGCTGCCACCGATTTTAGATTCGGGTGCAATTCAATTTAATGATGGGAGTTTGCGGATCGGGCAATTGTCGCGCACTTTGAGCGATTTGAATGCTAAAGTCGATCGCGAAACCAGCGAAACGGCAATTCGTGCAGGAATCGGCAAGGTTTTGCCTGATTTGGCAGGTTTACCGGCAAGTTGGCACGAGTGTAGTGTGGCCTTCAGCGCTGATAATTTGCCTGTAGTGGGGCCGATTGCCGATCGCCCTGGATTGCACGTTTTTTCGGGTCTCAGCAATCCTTTGACTATTGTACCTGCTTTGGCTGAGCGATTTGCGAAGGCGGCGGGGGGAGAAGAAGATAGGGCGATCGAACTTTTGTCTCCCAATAGATTTATCGCAGAAGGAAGTTCGGCAACGGATTCGCTCCACGGATGTAACGGATGTCAGGAAGAAGGAAGAAGGAAGAAGGATAGATGACTAATGACTAATGACTACTAGCTACTGACTACTGACTACTGACTAAAAAAGGCAGCGTGACAATAAATGTAGTACCTTTGTCGATCGCACTTTCCACACTTATTGTACCGCCGTGCAGGTCAACGATGTGTTTGACAATGCAGAGTCCCAAACCCGATCCTTTAATCTTGCCTACATTAGCACCCCGTTCAAACTGCTGAAATAGTTTTCCTTGATATTCCGGTGTCATCCCAATTCCCTCATCTCGAACGCACAAAATTATTTGTTGGTTTTCGCAGCTTAGGTCTAAACTTACCTTCCCACCGTTGGGAGAATATTTAATAGCGTTTGAAAGCAAATTAGTCAGAAGGTGGTGCAGTAGTTTGGCATCGAGATTGGCGTGCAGCGGATTTGTGTGACTGCGGAAATGTACTAGGTGTTTTTCGGTGACGATAGGTTGCAGTTCTTCTAAAATAGAATTGCATAAATCCGTCGCATTGATCGGATTTAAGTTTAAGGAAATTTTCCCGGATTCTGCTTTGCTAAGCATTAAAATATCTTCCAGCAGCCCACTCATCTTACTGACGGCTTTTTTAATTCGGTCAACATTTTTATTGCTAGTTCCGGGGTTTCTCTGCAAGTCGCTATCTTCTAACATTTCAGCCGATAACTGTATGGTAGTTAAAGGAGTGTTTAAATCGTGGTAAGCCATTGAAATAAAGCGCGATCTATTTTCGCTTTTTTCTGCTGCTAACGCCATTAATTTTTTCAACATAACTGCTTCTTGATGTTTGCTCAGTGCTATCTTGATAGTGGCGTGCATTTCTCTTTCTTTAAAAGGTTTGAGTAGGTAGCCGTAAGAACCAGTATTTTCGGCTCGCTGCAAAGTTTCGTCGTCAGCATAGGCAGTTGTATAGATAATTGGTATATCTAATTCTTGATTAATTATTGCTGCTGTTTCTATGCCGTCAATGTCGCCTTTGATAACTATATCCATTAAAATTAAATCGGGTCTTAGTTCGTGGGCGCGCTGGATGGCATCCGCTCCTGAAGAAACTATATCGGCGATTTGATATCCCAATTTCTCTAGTTTTGGGGATAAATTTTTAGCAATTAACAGTTCGTCTTCGACAATCAAAATCTTAATTGGTTTTTCGGCAAAACTCATATTCTTACAATCTTTGAAAGTAGTTTAACTCGTTAAATTTTAAGTGAAAGGATGTACCAAATTCTCTGGATATTTCGATGGTTCCTTCTAACTGCTCGGTTAAAGTGCAGACAACTTGAAACCCCATCGAGTGAGTTTTCCGAAAATCTAAGTTTTGAGGAAAGCCAATGCCGTTGTCCTTAACTAAGAGGTTGATTTCTCGATCGCCCGTTTGATAACATTCTACACTAACTGTACCAGTTGTGCCATCAGGAAAAGCGTGTTTCAGCGTATTTGAAACCAATTCATTGGCAATTAAACCGCAGGGAGTAGCGGTTTCAAGATTTAGGGAAATTGGCTCAGCTAATACCTGCAACTGAATTTGGTTGTTGCTAATATTGTAAGAGTGAAACAAATTACTTACCAAATCTTCGAGATATTCACCAAAATTAATTTGCGCTAAATTAGTCGAACGGTACAGTTTTTCGTGAATCAGAGCCATAGAATAAAGGCGATTCTGACTTTCTTCAAACATTTTGCTTACTTGCGGGTCGGCAACTGTGTTCGATTGCAATTCTAACAGACTAGCCACCACGCAGAGGTTGTTTTTGACGCGGTGGTGAATTTCTTTGAGCAAAATTTCTTTTTCTCTGAGGGAGTTTTTTAAATTTGCTTCCGCTTGTTTGCGGTCGTTCAGTTCAGCTTGCAGTTGCTGGTAAAGTAAAGATTGCTGAATGGCGATCGCCAATTGATTCACCAACTGCTGAAATAAATTGATTTCCCATTCTTTCCAATCACGAGGCCGATCGCATTGGTGGGCAATCAGCAATCCCCAAAGTTTGCTGTGCTGAATAATCGGCACTACTAACTTTGCCTTAACTTGAATTTGTTTCATAAACTCCATCACACAAGGTGTAATGCTGGGAGAATCTAGTTCGGAAATTGCAGAAATTCGCCCTTGCAAATAAAGCTGATAACTGTCAGGGGGAAAAACCTCTTCGCCAAAACATCTATCTACGAGTTGGCTGCATCCTTCTGCCACGGCTTCAGCAATGACTCGCCCGCCGCTTTTGGGTAAAAGTTGATAAACCAAAACTCGATCTGCTAATAATACTTGCTGGAGTTCGGCAACCGTGGTGTTGAGAATTTCCTCTAATTGCAAAGACTGGCGGACACGACGGGCGATCGCCTCCACAAGCCGTTCTTGCTCGAACTGCTGCCCCCTAGCGAGTTCGGCGTATTTAGAATTGCTAATATCAGCGGCATAACCAATAATTTCGATCGGAATGCCCATGCTGTCAACCAATAATTTTAGTTCCGTCCTTAGCCAGCGGTAACTTCCGTCTTGGTGTAGAAAACGATACTCGCAAATGCAATTTTTTTCCTCGGATAAATCCAAAAAATTCACGAGAAATTGTGGTCGATCTTCAGGGTGAATCCGGCTCGACCAAAATTTACAATCTGCTAACAATTCTTGGGGATCGTAGCCAACGATTGTCTGAACGTTGTCGCTGATGTAAGTAGTACAAAAGTCCCCCGTCGGTGCGGCGGTAAAAATTACCGCCGGATTAGAACCCAGCAAAAATTGCAGGCGTTCTTTTAACTGCTGAAATTCCATTTCTGCTCGCTTACGATAACTGATATCTTCGATCGCCCCCATACTGTAGAGAGGAATGCCCTCGCGATCGCGGATCAACGTCACCGTCAAGTTTGCCCACATCAGCTCGCCATTCTTCTTAATCAAGCGTTTTTCCCTTTGGAAGCGAGAAATCTTGCCACAGATCAACTGCTTGACTTCCTCTACATCTGCGTGTAGATCTTCTGGATGCGTGAGTTCACTAAAAGTCATGCTAGCCAACTCCGAATCGCTGTAGCCCAACATCTGGCGGTGAGCTTCATTCACTTTGATCGTGCGGTAGTCGCGCACGCTTGCCAAACCAAGCGCGATCGGAGCATCGTCAAATAAGTTGCGAAACTTTTCCTCACTCTTTTGCAATGCAGCTTCTGCGTGTTTGCGAGCGGTAATGTCTCGGGCTACCCACATCACCCGATCACAATCCAGTGGCGAAATACTGGCATCAAACCAAAATAATTTGCAGCCAATTTCCATCCTGTATTCAACTCTGTGGGTTTCCCCAGATGCCAATGTTTGGCGAATGTGGGCCAGGGCAAAATTAGCTTCCGCTTCTGGGAAGATTTCGGCGAGGGTTTTGCCCAGCACTTCCGGAGCAGGTTTGTACAGCAGTTCGGGAGCCGTGGGGGCGATTTTGAGGTAGCGACCGCTTGCGTCGAAAACCAGCACGATATCCGTCATGGCGTTAAACAGCGCCAGCAGTTCGGCTTCGGAGTTTTGAAGTTTTTCTTCGGTCAATTTGCGATCGGTAATGTCGGTGTCAGTGCCAGTCAGGCGTAATGCCTTGCCAGAAGCCGATCGGATCGCGCTGCCGCGGGCAAGTATCCAGCAGGTGCTGCCGTCTTTACGCACCATCCGGTGTTCTACTTCATAAATTTCTGTCACACCCTCTAGATAAGCATTTACTGCTTCCTCGACGGCAACTTGATCGTCGGGATGAACGTGAGACGCCCAATTTTCCATGCGGTTAGGAATCTCTGCGTCCTGATAGCCCAACAAAGCTTTCAAAGACGGAGCAATATAGATTTCGTCGGTTTCCAAATTCCAGTCCCAAACCCCCACTTTGCCTGCCGATACTGCCATTTCGTACCATTGTGTCCGCTGCTGCACTCTCCGTTCTAACTCTGCATTGAGCTGCTGCAAAGCGATTTCTGCTTGTTTGCGATCCGTGACATCCCGGCCTGCTGCTTGATACTCGACGATTTGTCCGCTCTCGTTGAATATAGCCCGATCGATCCACTGCTGCCAGCGAATTTCCCCGCTCGGCAAAATTACTCGATGTTCGCAGGTAAAAATAGGGTTTTCGGGAGACACAGAAGTATATTGCTGTTGAAAAATTTCTCGGTCTGCTTCTGGCAGTAGCGACATGAAGCATTTGCCGAGTAAGTCGAACTGCTGCAGGCCGAAATAACGGCAGTAAGCTTGATTGACAAAAGTTATTTTACCGTTGGGGAGGTAGCGGCAAATCAGTTCGGTTTGGTCTTCCACAATCGCCAGGTAGCGCGCCTCGCTCTGCCGCATGGCATTTTCGGCATTTTGGCGATCGCTGACTTTTTCTAGTTCACAATTACCCTCTAACAGTTCGCATTGTTCCTGGAGTTTTGCCACTTCTTGATGCAGTGCCTCTATCCAGCTATACATTGCTGGGCGAATACTTTTTTCGCTGACTATACCTACTGGCTGACCCCGTTCATCTACAATTGGCAAGTAGTCGAGCGAGTATTGACAAAATAGCTTGAATGCGGTAGTAATATCTGTAAATTTTGATTCTTGTAAGACAATTAAATTCCGCGTCATTGCCTCGGCAACTTTCATGCCTTGCCATCCGTATTCGGCCGCGGCTAAGTTCAGCACATCTTCCGAGCTTAGCAGTCCGACTAGCTGATTTTCATCGACAACTAAGACGCAATTAATCGATGCTTTTACAGTTTCGTTTGAGTCGGGAAGTGCAGGTGAATTAGGCAGTGGGCAGGGGTTGCTCGTCCGACGCATCAGGGCGATCGCCTCTGGGAGCGAAGTTGAGGGATCAACCGTCACAGGGTGGCGATCGACAGCTTCGTCGGGCGATCGTAAATTGGCCGACAAATTAGCAAGTTCCATTAGTCTTGGTCAAAAAGTATTGCTAATTAACTTTAGCAACACTTTTCGTCATCAGCCAGATGACTGATGAATGATGAGCTGCCTTATTTTATGCCAAGGAGAATATAAGTTTTCATTCCCCCTTTGCCCTTAACTTCAATAGTTCCCCGCTCCTGAAATACATATTTGTGTTCCAATAACTTATAAGTAGTTTCGCTGACTTGAATCCGCCAAGGCAAACCGTGAGATTCCATGCGAGAAGCAATATTTACTGTGTCGCCCCACAAATCGTAAATAAACTTTTTTATGCCAATTACTCCGGCAACAACCGGGCCGCTGTGAATGCCGATGCGGATGCTGAAATATTTATTATGGCTAGCATTAAATCGGGCTATTTCTGCTTGCATATCTAGCGCCATTTGGGCGATCGCCTCTGCGTGGTCTGCCCTAGGTTCAGGGAGCCCTCCCACCGCCATGTATGCGTCGCCGATGGTCTTGATTTTCTCTAGGCCGTGCTGTTCGCACAAAAGGTCGAATCCTGAGAAAATCTTATTTAGGATCTCCACAAGGTCGATCGGATTCATGACGGCAGACAAAGTAGTAAACCCCACAATGTCTGCGAACAAAACAGTCACTTCAGGAAAGTATTCGGCAATAGTAGTTTCGTTTTGCTTGAGGCGTTCTGCTATTGCCTTGGGCAAGATATTTAACAGCAGCTTTTCTGATTTTTCTTGTTCTTCCCGCAGAGCATCTTCTGCTTGTTTGCGTTCCGTAATGTCGTGGTAACTCCAGACTCTGCCGATAATTGTATCTCCCAGCCGCTGCGGTTGCGAATAGCGTTCAAAAAACCTGCCGTCTTGAAATTCCAACAAGTCGTAACTTTCGGCTTCTGGCTGATCGTAAAGCGATTCTATTCTCTCTTGGAATGCTTGGGGGTCTTTGAGTTGGTTCAGGACAAAGGCGATCGTTGTGGCGTCGTCTCGCAGTGCCATCACTTCATCGGGTATGCCCCACATTTCCACAAATTGTCGATTGAAAGTGACAATTTTTCCGCTCCTGTCAATCGCTAAAATACCGTCCGCAGTAGAATCAAAAGTTGCTAGCAGCAGGGACACAGATTTTGCTAGGGCGTCTTCGGCCATTTTTCGAGCAGTAATGTCTCGCAAAATAGCGCGAATTGCTACTAGCGAACCTGCCGCAAATTTACAGCTTATGCTACCTTCTAGCAAAATTTTTTCATAATGTTTAGTAACAAATATTAGTTCAATAGAGTCTGGATATAATGTATTTTCATTGACTGTTTTTTGAGTGATAGCTTGATATAATATATCCAAACTTTCGGGGAAACTGTTCGGATGAATAATATCAAAAACAGTCATTTGAGCAATTTCTGCTTCGCTGTAGCCCAGAGTTTCCCGCCAAGCCCGATTCACATACAAAAAATGACCGTCCGCTCCTATACTTTGAATTAAATCAGTAGCATTTTCAAATAAGTCTCGCAGTTGTTCTTCGCTTTCCCGCAAAGCTATTTCCGCTTGCTTACGCTGGATAAATTGACCGATTTGGCTACCGATTGTTGCCATTGTCTGGAGCAATTCTTCATCAAAATACTGCACTTCGCGACTGAAGAAAATTATCACCCCCAAAACAGACTTTGCAGATTTTTCCGGCTCGTAGCCGCCCAAAATTGGGAAACCAAAAGCTCCGTGCAGTCCTTCTTCAGCAGCAATTTCTCGACGCAGACAACTGTCGCTTTTTGTGACATCTGCAATCCACTGAGAGGAACCGCTGGCCCAAACGAAACCGGGCAATCCTTCGCCAAACGCACAAGTCATTTGTTCGGTAAATTCGACAAATTTAGGGATAGAAAGTGAGCGTTTTGTCCAACTGGCGACACAGCGAAGCAAATTGGGGTCGGACACTGCAGTTATTCTCTTAGTTTCTGACAGCAGTTTTTCCCCAGCTTCTGGCATCCAAAGTTCGGCGGTATCCCATCCCAAACTGTCGCAAATTACGGGGAGAATTGCTGCTATAGCTTTTTTGATTGTTTCGGATGCCGACAGGATGCGAGTGGCGACGTACTGAGTTATTTGTCGCTTGCGGGCGCGCTGTCTATCTGTGACATCGCGGCCGATGTAAACGAAATCTTGAAGGGCGGGCCCAGAGCCAGAAATACCTTTAATGTCAGTCGAAATCGCCGTACAGGAAAACGAAACTGTTAGCTTTTCTCCGGTTTTTGCCGTGCAAATTACTTCCGCGTGAGTTTGCGATTGTTGAGGCTCATCTTGGCTAACTGCTTGCAAAGAGGAGCCAAAAGCAGCAAGAGCGTCTATTTGCTGGCCTACTAATTCTGATTCGCTGTAACCGAACAAATCTTGAGCAGCTTGATTGACTTTTTTAATCTTTCCCGATGCTGTTGTTACCAACAAAACTTCGGCCATTGAACTAATAATTTTTTCAACATAATTATTAGTAGCCGCTAAGGTACTCAATAAAATATCCATTTCATTGGTAGCTTGGACGAGAGTTTGTTCTAAAGCCATCCTGTCGCTTACGTCTTGAAAAAATATAATTAATCTCTGATAATTCTCGTCATTGGTGAACTCCACGATATACATATCAAAATAAAGCCGCGAACCATTTTCTAATAGTCGCGTCATCGCTTTTAATTCAAAATTTGGCAAACGTTTTTCAAAAATATCGATTAAAATTTCTTCAGTTCCCACCAATTCTGGAAAGGGAATGCGGACATCCTTGCCGGCGACTACTTCTTCGGGACAGTCGGCAAACCGCTGCACTTGCAGAGAGATTTCTTGGATTAAAAAATCTTTATCCAGTGCTAGGTACTCCAAGTGGTGGGGAACTAACAGTTTTTTTAACAGGGTTTTCATGTGAGATTCTTAGTAGTGAATGCGCCCTTTGGATCGAATTATCTAAAATCAATCTATTTATCTCTGTTTCTTAAATGGAATGCTGACTATAAAGGTAGTGCCTACCCCTATCTCGCTGGAAAATTCGATTTGAGCTCCGTGCAAATCTACACACTGCTTGACTATGGATAAACCCAGTCCTGTACCGGGTATTTTTCCGACATTTTTGGCTCGATAATAAGATTCAAATAGTTGTTCTTGGTCTTCTAGAGGAATGCCAATGCCGGCGTCTTTAATTTTAAATATAGCTTCTTCATTATTCTGACAATTTAATTCAAAATAAATATGGCTGTCGAGGGGCGAATATTTGACAGCATTTGACAGCAAATTTGTCAAAATGTGCCGCAGCAATTTTGCATCTAGTACGGGCAACTGTTCCGTTTCCTGCGAGTCAGTATCATTTTTTTGCGGGGGCGTAACTAATTCTTGATAAATAAAGTTAATTGTATGATTTTTTCCATAACTAATTTTAATTGATTCTACTAACTCGCTGCAAAAATTTTTTAAGTTGACTGGTGCGGGATAGAATTCGAGTTTTCCGGCTTCGGCGCTGCTGAGTAACCGCACGTCATCTAATAGCTGAGCCATTTGTTGAGATGCTGATTTAACGTGTTGCAGGTATTGTTGTTTTTCCGCGTGGGTGATTTCGTCGCCGTAGTCTTGGAGGATTTTAGTCGCAAATAATACTGTACTTAAAGGATTGGCGAATTCGTGAGCAATCATCGAGAAAAAACGAGATTTTACCTGTCTGAGTTCTTGCTCTTTTGCCAAAGAGCCGCGAATTTCTCTTTCTTGTTGTTTGCGTTCTGTGATGTCCCTGCCGACATAGATGAAATCGTAAAGTTCCTGTAATTCTGTCTGAATTGCCGCACAGGAAAATTCTACCCAAATTTCTTCTCCTGCTTTAGTAGTGCAGACTATTTCTAGTTCTCTACGCAGCTCTTTCTGAGACAAAATATAGCGGTGGCGAGCTTGGTAAATTAATTTTTCTTCGACTACTATTAAAGACAGTGGGTTGCCGATCAATTCTGCTTCGCTGTACCCAAATAACCATTGTGCCGATTGATTGACAGTTTTGATAGTTCCTAATGTTGTTGTCACCAACAAAGCATCGCCCATCGAACGAATAACTTTATCTATATAATCTTTAGAAGCGGCTAAGGCACTAACCAAAAGATTAGCTTCATTCGCCCTCTGAATCAACGATTGCTTCATTACCATCTTTTCGGTGGTATCTTCAATCAAAATTAGCAATTTACTTGGCACCTCTTCTTGTTCCTCTTCATATTTGATAGCCAACATATCAAAGTATAAAGGGCGGTTCTGGTCGGCAAACCGAGCGATACCTTTGACTTCAAAACCCGGCAGCCGTCCCATAATGATAGACATGAGGATATTTTCAATGCCAATCAGTTCGGGAAAACTCAGGCGAGCATCTGCACCGGGTATAGCGTCGCCCGGAATATCGGCATAATGCTGCACTTCGGCGGAGGTTTCCTGAATGATGAAATGGTGATTTACTAGAAAATACTGTGTTTGTCGCGGGCCTAACAGCTTTCTTAACAGTGGATTCATACTTGTTCTACCATTGTGTAAGCTAGTTTGTAGAAAATTTCGTCAACGTCTTTGCCTGTTTTAGCAGATGTCGTGTAAACTCCTATTACTTTGTCTTGACCTATCGAATGGGACATTTCCACTAGCAGCGCCAATTTTTCCTCGTCAATCAAGTCTACTTTGTTCAAAGCGACGATAATTGACCCTTTAGGATTGACTGAAGAATAAAGCTGAATGTGTTCGGAGATTCGCTCAACTGTTTCGGAGCGGCTGACATCGGCAACTATTAAAACGCCGCTAGCTCCCTGCAAGTAAGTCGGTGCTATTCCTTTGAATTTTGTATGTCCTTCTAAGTCCCAAATCAGCAACTTTGCAGTCACGTTTTCCCGCTGTTTGACCCCTTCTAACTCTACGATTTTGCTGGAAATTTTTACTCCCACAGTGGAGAGGTATTGGTCGCTGAATTGCCGATCTACAAAACGGCGGATTAGGCTAGTTTTACCCACGCCAAAATCGCCGATCATACACATTTTTTTAGATATAGCAACTGACATAATTATTTACTTTTTATGGTCTTAGTTATTGGTTCAAATACCACGCATCTGCTTAAAAGTCGTGGTTGATTGGGTTCCACGTCGCCAGGAGGATGGGGGATGCCAACCGTTTGGAGGCGCTTTGGGTCAGCACCTTGCTGCACTAAAGCATCTCGCACTGCTGCGGCACGCTTCAGCGACAACTGTTGATTTGTAGCAAGTTCTCCGCTTCGATCGCTGTGCCCAATTATCTTAATCTGTTTTTGAGGATATTGATCCATGAAATTTTTGACACTGGCGATCATTTCTCCGTATGTTGAGTCTAATGTTGCCATTCCTTGCTGGAAGTAGATGCGGGTGGTAATTTTCAGCGGCTCTAATTTAACTGTGCTAATCACCGATTGAACGCCGGGAATTTGCTTCATCGACTGAGCTATTTTCTGTGCCTCTGCACCGTCTCTAACTGTACCTTCTACAGTCACTTTACGATCGCCATAGCCCGTAGAAATAGAAACGCCCTCTTTCTGATTCAAAACAGCGGTAATCCGCTGCACCTCGGCCGCCGTCAAAACTGGATCGGGGGGCACATCTACAGCTAATATTCTATTATCTAATTGCAATTTTGGTGCAGTTGATGCGACTATTTTTTCGGCTCGTGTCCGCAATTCTTGATTTGGCAACTTTCCGCTTAGCTTTAAAGTTTTGCCATCTACTGCAACATCTAAGCGGTAAACTGCTAATTCGGGAGTCGAGGCTAAAGCTGCGACGGCATTTGCCTCGAGGCGACGGTCAACGCTGCTGCGGTACTGATAACTTCCCCAAGGTACTAAGATTAAGCTCAGGGCGACTAAACCGATACCCGCTAGGGCGATCGGGGGTTTTTTTGATTTTTCCCTTTGCAACGGATCGAATAAACTTTGTATGAACGGGTGCAGCGAGTCCGGTATAGTACCGGGATCGCCGTTAAACTCGTGAATTACTTGAGCATAATTAAGGATAATATTAGTAACGGTTTGTCGTATTTTGTTGATGAACGAATGTGGCGGTTCTCCTTTAATCACGACTGCCATGTAGCAGTATCCCGCTACTTCGAGCATAATTTTTGAGTCGCCGTATTCAATTTGATTGAGTTCGGAAACTTCTCCGGGCTGCACGATGCACTCGTTAACGAAGCTGCGAATAGCTGTGAGCATTCCTGCTACCATTTCTGATTCTAACTGGTAGGTTTCTGAGTTTTGAACTTCGGAAATTATTAAGCCTGATGCTTTGTGAATTAAGAATGCTGCTTGGATGGTAAAGGGTACTGATTCTTTGAGGATTAATTCGGCTTCGGAGACTCCTTGTACTTTGGAGCGAATTTTGCGCTGAACTCCTTCGACGCTGAGGGCATTTGACACTTTTTCATTGATTGTCTTGATAGCTTCTGCCATGTATCTGGCAATAGTATTGCCAATTACGGGGTAGAGGGCATCCACCATTGCGTCGCGCTCGAGTTCAATTTGGGCTGTAATCGCTTTGCCCATTTCCGGGGCGAGGGCTTGAGCGATCGACTCTTGGTCAAGGCGAATTTGCTCTTTAATTGCCAGACCAATTTCTGGGGCGATCGCCTTAGCAATATCCGCTGGGGAATTCACGATTTGTTGAGCAAGTGCGTCGGGAAGCAGCTCAGCTATTGCTGCACTCATTGCCGACTTGTTTTCCTGAGTTTTTGCCCTAATCACTTCGTCAATAATTGGCCCGATCGCCTTAACAACTTCTTCTCTCGAATCAGCAATTTTGCGGCTGAGAATTTCTGCGATCCAAGGCAACATCAACTCAATCAACTCTTGGGGCTCGTAGATTTGGTGCTCCAATTTCCCTAATTTATCGTCGATTGTTGCCATCAGGTGGCGCACCCCCGGCAAATCGTTTTCTGCCAGCAGATTTTTGACTTGCTCGATATCTGATATTTTTGAGCCGAAAATCAGATTTTGCAGCGTTTCCATGGCGCTGTCGGCTTGATTTAAGTCCTGTTTAATTTGGCCTAATATTTCTGTCGGCTGTTCTAGTAAGTTTGGGATTTCTAGAGCCGAAGCCATCGCAGCATCTAAATATCCAGTTTCTAGTGGATTGGAGACTGTGGAAACTATGGGATTATCGGGAATTTCCGAGGACTTTGACTCAGTTTCGGAAGCGGAAACATCCTGTAAATGCCGATCGAACTTGTGGGATTTTTGAGCCTTTACGTACTGTAGAGAATCTTTCGTTGTCAAGTTAGACAATTCTTCGACAGGCTTTGATTCCTCCTCCAAATCCGGCTGGGCGATCGCGGAAACATCTATAGTTTTAGCTGAGGAATAGTCTTTTTCCAGTTCTGAAGTGTTGAGTTTGTGAGTAGCGAATAGCAAACTTTTGAACTCGTCTGCAACAGACGGGGCATCGCTAGACTCGGGTTGGCGAGATCCAGTTTCGGGTACACTCGCTGCAACTTCCTCTGGCGCTTGCTCAGAAATACCTAACAAATCCATCAACCCGCCGAGGGCCCCAGCTTGATTATTTTCGCCACTGTTGTCATCTTCGGGTTCTGCATTTTGCTGGTTGGAACCAGCAATAATTTTGAGATCTACTAACAGATTCAGCAAGGGTTCTAGCTGGGTTGCTGCATCAGCAGCAGACTCGTCAGGTTGAGAAACAAAACCCTCTAACTCATTTTCGTCAGCCGGATTTTCTTTCGGTAAAGCCATGCGTTATTATCCGTTATGGTGGCGCTCCGGCAACAGAAATTCGGTATTTAACTTATTATCCGCAACGCCTTTAAGCTCGGGTACAAATTCTGTTCCTTTGAGCCTCATACCGAGTTCAAACAGAATTTCTGCCATGTCGTCTCTAGAAACTTTAACATCTCTGAGCATAGAAAAGCGACGATCGAGCTCTTCAAAAACCTGTGTTTTCAAAGTGCGGGTTTCTTCAGATAGTCGCTCTCTGGTTTGGGAGAGTTCGTCGCGAAGCGAACTGGTTTGATTGTCTATAGCCTCGTCGAGGGCTTCCATGCTGCTGGAAAATTTGCGGTTAATGCGATCGACTTGCTGACGGATATCTGCGCTTTCTTCTTGAGTATTTGAGGTGAGCGATTTAACTTTCTTTTCTAACGAATCAACAGCAGCCCTCATTTCTCCTGAAAGAACTGTTCTTATTTGTTCGATGCGAGTTTGCATATCTTGCTGCATCATCGACAAGTCGGAATCTATTTTATCGAAGCGATTGTCGTATTCTCTAAGCTGCGCTCCGAAAATTATATCCCGGATCTGGTCAATATTTCCCAGCCGTTCGCGCATTTCTTCTTTAGTTATTTCGGCCATACTTGTACCTGGAATCTCCGGAAATTGTGAGTTTAAGAACTGTGCTAGTGATTTACTACCGTTGTTGGTGCACTAGCTTTTTTGACGGGGTGGGCTTTGATTTTTTGAACTCTCACCCCTGCGTCGGGGATGGGATTTTTTAGGGTCTTGACTCTAAATATCCTGAGATTCAAATTTTTGAGCCTGGTCTTGTCACCAAAAATGGCGGTTGGCTATCCTTGGCTGGCAGCAAGCTCATAGAAGCGTTGATTTTGCTGGTATACAGCACAGCGGAGTAGGTTTTAATGTCTTGAGTGACATCCTCAATGATATCTCATCTTGACAGTACGTCATACCACAGCGCTTGAGTCCCGACAAAAAGCGGGCGGGCTTGCTCCAGGTCCCATTATATATAATATATAACTCAAAAGCTGCACAGATCGCTCGCCGATCGACTCCGAGGGATGTTGCCTTTGAGCAGAAAGCACTTATACAGCCGAACTCGGCCCCTCTCTCCCCCTCGAAGCCTCTTCTCCTGCGATCGCCCTATAAAAATTCATAGGGCCCGATCGACAGCGACCAGACCCAATAATACGAGAACTTTGTTTTTTCTAACAAACGAGATGTGTTTCCGGTGGAGAACTTTTACTTACTAGGGTGTACAACTTGTGCAGCTTTACTGTTAATCCGCAACTACAACTAAGTCTGACTCGACTGCGGTTTGGCTTGACTGCTCGATCGGCAGTTCGCCACTATTGCAAGTTGTGTTCGGTTAATTTCTGCTGCGCCTGGGAATCTAGACCGGAGACACCATGTCTATATCCTCGAACTTTCTTTCTAAATATAGCGACCTCCTTTCTCTTTCTGTCCGGGTGTCTATTATTAAGTTAGCATGGTCTTTCGCAGGAGTAAAGCACTATTTGCAAAAGTTGATAGGTCTTTACATTACTAAGTATAATGATATAAATATCCACATAGATGTAAGTTCTATTGCTGCTACATCTTTACATACTTAACTGTTTTTGTCATGTCTATTTCTCCTAAGTTTCTCAGTGGCAGCCAAATCCGCCAAACATTCCTCGACTTTTATGCCCAGCGGGGACATAAGATATTGCCGAGTGCTTCTTTAGTACCCGAAGATCCGACAGTGTTGCTGACGATCGCCGGAATGCTACAATTCAAGCCGATATTTCTCGGACAGCGCGCCGCCGAATCACCGCGCGCCACCACTTCTCAAAAGTGCATCCGCACCAACGACATCGAAAACGTCGGCCGCACCGCCCGCCACCACACGTTTTTTGAAATGTTGGGTAATTTCAGTTTCGGGGATTATTTCAAGAAACAGGCGATCGCCTGGGCGTGGGAACTTTCCACGGAAGTTTTCGGTTTACCAGCGTCTAATTTGGTTGTTAGTGTTTTCCGAGAAGATGACGAAGCTTTTGCGATTTGGCGCGATGAAATTGGCATTCCGGGCGATCGCATTCAACGCATGGGAGAAGATGACAATTTCTGGCAATCCGGCCCGACTGGCCCCTGCGGCCCGTGTTCAGAGATTTACTATGATTTCCACCCAGAGAGAGGCGACAATATTGACCTCGAAGATGATACCAGGTTTATTGAATTCTACAACCTGGTTTTCATGCAGTACAATAAAGATGCAGAGGGCAATTTAACACCGCTGCAAAATCAAAATATTGATACTGGCATGGGACTGGAACGGATGGCGCAAATCCTCCAGAAAGTCCCCAATAATTACGAAACAGATTTGATTTTTCCGATGGTTCAATCGGCGGCGGAACTTGCCGGGATTGATTACCACAATAGCGATGAAAAAGTCAAGGTTTCGCTGAAAGTAATTGGCGACCATATTCGGGCTGTGGTGCACATGATTGCGGACGAAATTCGCGCGTCGAATGTTGGTCGAGGTTACATTTTGCGCCGGTTGATTCGCCGGGTGGTGCGCCACGGGCGACTGATTGGAATTCAGGGCGAATTTACGGTGCGGGTGGCTGAAAGTGCGATCGCCCTTTCGGAAGCTGCTTATCCGAACGTGCGGCAGCGGGAAGCTCAAATTAAGGCGGAATTGGCAAGGGAAGAAGCGCAGTTTCTCAAGACTTTGGAACGCGGAGAGAAGCTGCTGGAGGAAATTGTCGATCGTACAAAACAGCAAGCAAACCAACAAATCAGCGGTCAAGATGCTTTCACTCTTTACGATACCTACGGTTTCCCTTTAGAACTGACTCAAGAAATTGCTGAGGAACAGGGAATTTCTGTGGATTTGGACGGATTTGAAGCGGCGATGAAGGAACAGCAAACTCGCGCTAAAGATGCTCGCCAAACAATCGATTTAACCGTGCAGGGTTCTTTGGATAAGTTGGCTGAAACAATCCAGGGAACTGAGTTTGTCGGTTATGCTGAATTGTCGAGTTTAGCTGAGGTGGAAGTTATCTTAGTTGACGGCAAATCTGTGGAAGAAGCAGCCGCCGGCACTGAGGTACAAGTTGTTTTGAACCAAACGCCGTTTTATGCTGAATCCGGCGGACAAATTGGAGATAAAGGTTATTTGAAAAGCGGAGATAATGGTGATGGTTTGTTAGTAAGAGTTGAGGATGTGAAGAAGGAATCGGATTTCTTCGTGCATTTCGGCTTGGTGGAACGGGGAACGCTGAGAGTGGGCGATAGTATTACTGCGAAGATTGACAATAGCGGTCGCCGCCGAATTCAGGCTAACCACACAGCAACTCACTTATTACAATCAGCTTTGCGGAAAATTGTGGATGATTCGATTTCGCAAGCTGGTTCGCTGGTATCGTCAGAAAGATTGCGGTTTGATTTCAATTCTCCGCGCGCTGTCACAGCAGAAGAGTTGCAGAAAATTGAGGATTTAATTAATAGTTGGATTGCTGAGGCGCACGCTGCGGTCGTTGCAGAAATGCCGATCGCCCTTGCGAGAGAAAAAGGCGCGACTGCCATGTTTGGCGAGAAGTACGGCGACGTGGTGCGGGTTATCGATTTTCCCGGCGTTTCGATGGAATTGTGCGGCGGAACTCACGTCAGCAATACGGCAGAAATCGGGCTGTTTAAGATTGTTTCCGAAGCGGGAGTAGCGGCGGGAACTCGCAGGATTGAAGCGGTTTCCGGTCAAGCTGTTTTGGACTATTTGAACGTGCGGGATAAGGTGGTGCGCGATTTGGGCGATCGATTTAAGGCGAAGCCTGAAGAATTGCCGAACCGGATTACTAATTTGCAGAATGAGTTGAAGGATACTCAGAAACATTTGGCTGCTGTGAAGTCGGAATTGGCGATCGCAAAATCCGACCAGTTGCTGAGTGCGGCGGAGGCGATCGGGGAGTTCAAAATCATTGTCGCCCAATTGGGAGATGTAGATACAGAAGCGCTGAAAACTGCGGCGGAAAGATTGCAGCAAAAGTTAGGAAATGCTGCGGTTGTTTTGGCATCAATTCCTGAACCGGACAAGGTAAGTTTGGTGGCTGCTTTTAGTCCAGAAGTCAATAAGAAAGGATTGCAAGCTGGCAAGTTTATCGGGGGAATTGCTCAAATTTGCGGCGGAAAAGGCGGCGGGCGACCTAATTTGGCGCAGGCTGGGGGACGCGATGCAAGTAAGTTGCATGAAGCGTTGGAAAGTGCTCGGAATTTGTTAGTTGAAGGGTTGGGGTAATCTGCGTTTTTTGTAGGGACACGGCATTGCCGTGTCCTGCTTCACTACTAAAGGTCAAATTCCCCTCAAAAAAGGGGAATTTAGAGGGTTCTAGACTCGGCTGTGAACGAAAGATACAAAGGTTTTTCAGCGTAAGTTGACACTAATGACCAGAGTCTACTCGCTTGTATCTCGTGATATTAGCTAAACCCGCCCCAGAAAAAGATTGAGCTTAATATTGAGGTACAGATGGGTCTACTTCTTCACTCCAAGCAGTAATCCCGCCCTTAACATTAATCCCCTCAATTCCAGCTTCCTTCAAAATCCCCAAAGCCTTCGCAGAACGCCCGCCCATTTTGCAGTGTGCAATCAAGCGATGGCCGTTCAACAATTCCTTGACCTTAGCGACACCTGCGCCGTGTTCAATATCCGGCAAAGGAACCAAAACCGACCCAGGAATTTGACAAATTTGATACTCATTGGGATTCCGAACATCCAACAATACAAAATCCTTCGCACCGCTGTCGATTAACTCCTTAAGTTCCGTGACAGTCATCTCAGGAATTTGCGTTTGCTGACTTGCTTCCTGCGCTTTTGATTGAGGAATGCCGCAGAATTCTTCGTAATCGATTAACTTTTCAATTACCGGGCGCACTGGATTAGGCCGCAGTTTCAATTGCCGGAAAGTCATATCTAAGGCATTGTAAAGCAACAATCTGCCGCTCAAAGTAGTGCCTTGACCCAAGATAATTTTGATAGCTTCCGTTGCTTGGATAGATCCGACAACTCCGCACAAAACGCCTAAAACGCCGCCTTCTGCACAAGAAGGAACCATCCCAGGAGGCGGGGGCTCTGGGTACAAATCGCGATAATTCGGGCCGCCTTCGTAGTTGAAAACTGTTGCTTGTCCTTCAAATCGGAAGATAGAACCGTAGACGTTGGGCTTGTTTAAAAGCACGCAAACGTCGTTCATCAAATAGCGAGTCGGGAAGTTGTCCGTACCGTCGATAATGATATCGTAAGGAGTGGCAATGTCGATCGCATTTTCCGAACTAACGCGAGTTTCGTACAAATCAACTTGGCAAAAAGGATTAATTTCTAAAATCCGATTTTTAGCCGACTCAATCTTCGGTTTCCCAACCCAAGAAGTGCCATGAATTACTTGCCGCTGCAAATTAGAATGGTCTACAACATCAAAGTCCACAATCCCAATGCGGCCAACACCGGCGGCTGCTAAATACAGCAGCAGCGGCGAACCGAGACCTCCCGTACCGATGCAGAGCACGCTGGCAGCTTTGAGACGCTTCTGCCCATCCAATCCAACTTCTGGCAGGATCAGGTGGCGAGAGTAGCGTTCGTATTCTTGTTTGTTGAGCTGGATCTCGTCCAGATTAGGATTTAGCATGATATTGTGTGTAGCGCAGATTTTGAATTATATCCTATCTGAATCTTTCGCATTTTTACGTGTTTGTTATTTTTACTAATTATTTCTTAATCTCGGTCGGTTCCACTGGGAGAATTTCCTCTGCTTGAAAGTTCCCCTCTCCGTCAAGACTCCAACTGCGGAGGTCTTCTGAACAGCCTTGTCGGACGGACACAATGATGTAAGAGTATTGGGCCCATGCCAATGTCCGATCGCACTCTGAGGGCACTGCGGGACAATCCGTATGGGAATGATATATACCGATAATATCCAGACTGCGATCGCGCCCGTGTTTCATCGCCCGCAACATATCTTCGGGCTTAATAGCATATCTGCGTCTTTCTGTCAATCCTTTTTGTTCAGGCCAATTCTCTTCAGCCTCAGAACTCCAAGCATTGTCAGTCGGCCAAACTTCTACCAAAGTTTTAACACCGCCAGTAACTCGACCGAGCAACAAACCGCAGCATTCTTCAGGATAAGCGCTTTCGGCGTGGGTACGCATGGATAAAATATGAGAGTCGGAAAGTGCGATCGGCTGCATAGGATTTTATTGTAGTTTTTTTTGTAAAGTGCGATTCCCTGCGGGATAGCTACGCTTCACGGGCTTTTTTTACGAACCGCGAAGACGCGTTAGGCGAAGCCGCGCGTAAGCGCTAGGCGAAGCCGCGCGTAAGCGCTAGGACACTTTCGGCGAAGCCGTTCCCGTTCCCCGCAGGGGTTCCCGAAGGGTAGGGTAGCAAGACAAGAAAAGCGAAGAGAAAGAATTCAAAAAAGTAACATAATTAATTACCTGGACTTAGATATCTAAACGTTAGATTTTTCCAATATTTCTCACTCTTCTTCTCTGTGTCCTCTGCGCCCTCTGCGGTTCATAAAAAAATTTAGGGTGCGCCGCAGCGCACCTTACGGATGAAGTTAATTAATGCAATCAAGTCGGAGTTTGCTGCAACTCAGGGCGTTCATCTGGAACGATCGCACCTTCGACAGGACACACCTGCAAACAAATACCGCAGTCAATACAGGTATCAAAATCAATCCAAAACCAATCAGTCCCCTTGACATTTTTGCCGGGGCCGGGGTGAATGCAAGCAACCGGACAAGCGCCGACACAATCAGCAATTCCCTCGCAAATATTCGTAACAATAGTGTGTGCCATAGTGTTCTCTCAAAAGATTTTAGGTAGATAGGGAATTAGCAATTAGCAATTGGCAAAACCTTCTCTCAATCAGCAGGATACATAATATCATATCGGGTGATTTTTAACCAATTACCAACTACTAATTACCAATTACCAATTAGGCTAATTTACCGTTTCAATTGTTGGCAATCCTTCGGCATTTACCCAAGCAATTTGAGCAATTCGTCGATCGCGCGCGTATTCCCGCGCCGACTCTGCTGTCTCCCGACTCTCTAAATCTATTTCCACCCGAACTAGGTGAGTAGACTCTCGGAGTTTGCGAGCGTAAGCAAACGCGGCGGCACTAGCTTCAGGAGTTTGAGCCACAACCAACCAGTCGCTAGCTGGCGTCTGGGTGGGCAATTGCCCTTCTGTCAGCAACACTTGGTGCAAATCTTCAATATTCAGACAAAACCCGATGCCGGGGGAATTTTGCCCTTGGGGATCGAACAGTCCCAACAGTTGGTCGTAGCGTCCCCCTTGTCCTAAAACTCGCTGTCCTGTCTTGCTGCTGCTGACAACTTCAAACACAATTCCAGTGTAGTAGTCAAATGTTTGAATTAAACTCAAATCGAGGTGAATGTGAGATTTGAGATTGGGAATTTTTGACTGATATTGGTGCAGCAATTCGATCGCAGATTTGAGATTATTTAACGCGGCTTGCTGCGGCAAATCTAAATCCAGCTTGGCAACAATTGGCAACACTTCTTCTGGGCGACCGCGCAAGTCAAATAACAGCAGAGCTCTTTCTCGCAATTCCGTTGACAGCGGCAAAGTTTCCAAGGCAATTCGATCGAGATTGGCGATCGCCCCCCGAACTTTTTGGCGCACGTTTGGGGGAAACGGTTCCAGCAATCTTGCAGTCAAGCCCGCTTCTCCCAAAACCAAATGCCAGTCATCAATTTCCAAGCTCTGCAAGCACTCAGACAGCAGCAGCAGCACTTCCGCATCCGCAACCGTCCCCCCCGCGCCGAGCAGCTCTACGCCAGCTTGATAGAACTCCTGTTGCCCGCCTGAGCCAGTATCTGGGCCTTTGCGGAACACGTTGGCGTTGTAGTAGAGGCGCTGAGGCTGCCAGCGAGTCCCGGCCATCCGCATTGCAGCCGCGCGGGCGATAGATGCTGTCAATTCCGGCCGCAAACCCAGTTCTCCATCCTCGGCGTCTTGCAATTGAATTAAGGTCGATCGGTCGATCGCGCCCCCAGCCATCAATGTCTCCAGCCTTTCTAGAGTAGAGGTAATAATCCGGTGATAGCCCCAGCGGTGAAAAACCTGCTGTAAGCGCCGTTCGATCGAAATTTTTTGAGCAACGTCAAGGGGCAATAAATCTCTTGCACCGGATGGGGGTTGGTGAACCATATCAATTTTAGATTTTAGACTTTAGATTTTAGATTGGGCTTAGAAGCTTAGCTTTATGGACGGTGTTAAAGTCTAACGAGGCAAGCTTAACATTTGACTTTAACAAATTAAGGTGTCATATCAATTTTAGATTTTAGATTTTAGATTGGGCTTAGAAGCTTAGCTTTAGGGGAGGCTGTTAAAGTCGAATCAGGCAAGCTTAACCTTCGACTTTAACAAATTAAGGCGTGATAGCGTTTTGGTTTGCATGGGAATAATCATTTTTCCCGTAAGTGCAAGCGTCCCGCTCTTTCTGGAGCAGCCGCGATCGCGGGACGATCGCACTGACGGTATAATTCCGATTGGGTTCCGATGTGATCTCACCAACTATTGATGCTTTTGAGCGAGATCACTTCACTGCTGAGCAGTTTACCAATTTCTAAATATTCCTGACTCACAACTCACAACTTCTCACTTCTTCTTCCCGCCAAACAAACTTGCAAAAAACCCTGGTTTCTCGTCACCTTTTTTGGCTTTTGCGGAAGCTTGTTCCAGCTTTTTCTTAACTTCCAAAGCCGTCGGTTCTTCAGGATTTGATGCCAAAGCTTTGTTCATCTCAAGTTTTGCCATTGTGGCTTGATTTTGTTCAAGGTAGCACATTGCTAACATAGCGTGAGCCTTGCTGTGTTTCGGGGCGCCCTTCAGGGCTTCCCTCAACTCCAAACTTGCTTTAGCGTAATTTTTGCTGTCCATAAATCCTTGAGCTCGGCGGCAATAGGCTTCGATCCGCGGGTCGTCTTTGGGCGGAGTTGGGGTTGGAGTTGGGGTTGGGGTTGGGGTTGGGGGTGGGGTTGGGGGTGGGGTTGCATCTTTTATGGGTGAAGCGGGTGCAACCCCAACACCACCAAGGCGCTCTTTTCGCAGCAAATAAACCATGTTAAGTTCGCTAATTTGATTGATCGCCTCTTGCGTTTCCTTAACTGATTCATACTGCTTGAGAGCGAGTTTGCTAACTGCTGTTTTGTAAGCTTCTTCCCAATCTTTAGCGGTAGCTAACTGTTTGGCTGCTGCGCTTTCAATTTGCATTTTCGCCTGTTCTTTAACGACGCGCTTGGCGATGGCTGCTAATAGCAGGCTGTATTCTTTGCGATCGCTTTCCTTAGAGAATTTGTTGTAAGCCGGATTGACTACTTTTGACAAAAATTGGTTAGCCCAATCTTTATCGGCTTGGCTTTCAAAAGAGCAAGTATCCGAATGCAACCGGCGGGCGATTTTCATGTAGCGCTTGCGGATGTCGTTAAACTCGGCGTCTAAGGGAATTCCCAAAATTGCGTGCTGATCTGTAAAGTCGTACTTGAACAGCCCTTTTGTCATTTCAAAAGACATAACTTTTACTCTTCCTTTCCTGGCTTTTCACTATTCTTTAATGTAGCTTGAGTCAAGGGGTTCTGACCCCCGTACTACCCCCGATCTATTGCTGGGGGGCGCTACTTCCAAGAAGATAAGGGAGGAACGGCTAGCAATGCGCTGCTGAGTTCGGCGTGTATTTTACCGTTTGTGGCCAAAATCCGACCGGAGTTCATCTCAAAGGGACTGCCATCATAAGCGGTAACTTGACCTCCGGCTTCGGAGACGATGAGTACACCTGCTGCTACGTCCCAAGGGGAGAGTCCCCGTTCCCAGTATCCGTCCGATCGCCCCATCGCCAGGTGTGCGAGGTCTAGGGATGCGGAACCGCTGCGCCGCACGCCTTGGGTGAGGTGGGTAAGGTGACAGAATTCGGCATAGTTATTGTCTGCTGTTTCCCGCCGATCGTATGCAAAGCCAGTGACTAGCAAGCTGGTTCTCAATTCTGAGATTTGGGAAACTTCGATCGGCAAACGGTTGCAGGTTGCTCCCAATCCTTTGCCTGCCCGAAACAATTCGTTATGAAAAGGGTCGTAAATTACTCCAATTTGTGGTACGCCGGCGATTAAAAGTCCGATCGACACGGCCCAAAAAGGATATTGGTGAGCATAATTGGTTGTGCCGTCCAAAGGGTCGATCGCCCACAGGTATTTGCTGCTGGCATCCCCTAATTTGCCGGATTCTTCGGCGAGGATGGCGTGGTCGGGTACGTGGCGGCCGAGAATTTCTAAGATGACCGCTTCTGAGGCTTTGTCGGCTTCTGTTACTAAATCACCCGATCGGCCTTTTTCTTGAATTTTTTCTAATTTTCCGCAGAAAGATTTCAGGACGGAACCGGCGGCCAGGGCTGCTTCGGTGGCTATTTCTAAGAAGTTTTGCAGTTGATTGTCTGTCATTTGTCAGTTGTTAGTTGTCAGTTGTCAGTTGTCAGTTGTTAGTTGTTAGTTGTCATCACTCAACGCCGTCAACAGTTAACAGCCAACAGTCAACAGTTAACTGTTAACTGTTAACTGTTAACAGTCAACAATTCCCAACCGACTATTGCCGATTTTGCTGGCGAAATTCTGCGGGAGTTTGACGCAATGCTCGTTCTGGATTCCACAGGCCTTTACCCATGAGTCTCGCCCATTCTTGAGCGTTGATGAGTCGCTGCTGATATTTGGTGTTGGGCGATCGCACCGAGGCCAGGGCATAACCTTCTTTGATTAGCTGTTCGTTGAGCAAATTTTTATCTTGCCACAAGTAGGCTAGTTTGCGATCGAACTGGTCTTTTTGTTCGATGTCGGATTCTAACAATACCTGTTTTCCCCTAGTTAGCTGTTCTAGTCTTTGTTTGGCTGCTTCTCCCCAAGGCTGCTGTTTTAAATCCGGCGCATCAATACCAATCAGCCTGATTTGTTCTAATAAGGCTATTTTGTCGGCTGTACTGATAACTTCGATTGTTTGGCCGCTGATGGCCCTTTCTACTTTGGCGATCGTACCTTGGGGCATTTCTGGTTTTTGGCAACTAGCTAACAACAGACAAAGGGCGATCGCACATAATCGATAAAGCATGGATAATTGGTATTTTATAATTTATCAAGTTGCTCACTCTTCATCCAACGGCAAACCGGCTTTAACTTTACCTTTGCCGAAGTAACGACCGAATTGCAATTCGTACACTTCGTCTTCGTCTTGCGTCTCTACCTCGATGTTGGAACGGGGATAGCTGACGCACAGCAGGGCATAACCTTCTTTTTGTAGTTCCACAGACAGCCCCATTGCTTCTGGCTGGTGCAGTTCCCCCGAATTGACGCGCACCGCACAGGCGGTACAAGCGCCGTTGCGGCAGGAAAAGGGCAATTCTACTCCTTGGTTTTCGGCGCTTTGGAGGATGTAGCGGTCTTCGGGTACTCGCACGGTGTGGCGATCGCCTGTCTGTCTGTTATGAATTTTAATTGTGTAAGAGTTAGTCATGGAATTTTAGATTTTAGATTTTAGATTTTAGATTGGCGTTGGCGGGGCAAAATCCTTGAAATGAATGGGTTTGCGACCCAGGGAGGAGAACCCAAGCCTGCCCGTTTCACACCCTACCCATATTAAACCGCAAATTTATGTCGTTACCCCTTCCCAAATCAGATTTGTTCTGCTAATATAGTTTAGCTGTGGCTAAATGAATGAATTTAGCCCTGGAGAGGTGGCCGAGCGGTTGAAGGCGCACGCCTGGAAAGTGTGTTTAGGGCAACTTAACGAGGGTTCGAATCCCTCCCTCTCCGTTAAACAAGCTGTTTAGGCAAAAAAAACAGCTTGCAAAAAAAATCTCTGATATGAGATAAATACTTTGATTAGAGCGAGATCCCTTGATTTTTTTAGAAAAATCAAGGGATCTCGCTTTTATATTTTTGAGTGTAAATTACGGGCGATCGGGCCGAGAATAAACGCCCAGATATAATGCCAATACTAGAAAACCATAGTGACCTACACCAATCGCCACCGTTTGCAGCAAAGCGTCGCTTTCTGCTGGATCAATTGCTGTTTGAATATCAGTGGCGTAATTTTAGATTTTAAATTTTAGATTTTAGATACAGGTAATTTATATCGAACTTAGCATCAGCGAGATTTGCCCCTCTGAACGAAGTACCCTCAGCATTTCCAATCTCTCGAACAATCGCCGAGAAAGACACAAACGCAAACCAAAGATACAGCAGCGACAGCAAACCGAAACACATACCCCAAAACAGTTTGTGAGTGCTCAGAAAAGCGCTCGCCGTTGCACTGAACAAAAAAGCCGCTGCGTAAGTCGCCACACTTCCAGCCGATGCGATCGCCACCTGTGCAAATTGGCCGCGAATCCGGGAACTCACAAAAAACATTAACACCCCGCCGATCGACATTCCAGCAAGAGCAGCCTGGGAATTATTATTAGTTGCAGTGCCAGCATAGAAAAATCCCAACAAAGCTCCTGATAGAATAGCAGAAATTGTTCGTGCCAATCTACCCGCTTTTGAGGTTTTTGGCTGTTTGCTGGCGATCGCCGAAGCGAAACCAGCAGCGCTCAAAACCCCGTACAGCAACAGAACAAAAGGCCAACTGGGAGAGTCCGGTAGTTGTCCTTGGGCTCCCAGAATCATTCGAGTCAGAACATCGCCCACAACCAAACAAATCGCGATCGCCCCAGCACTCAAAACAGCTATCTGTCGCCGAGAAAGCCCGATTTTCGCACCGATAAAATTCGCACCCGCTAACTGAGCATTTCTAAAATTGCAGCCTCTAACATCCGCGCCGCTAAAATCAGCACCGTTAAGAACTTGTCCTTGGAACGATCGATTTCGTAAAATTTGATTGCTAAAATTATGGGAATCCGAATACTTCATATTAGTATAGGATGCTGGAAAATATATAAATTTGTTAGTGTTTCCGTCCCCAATCTAAAATCTAAAATGGTATGACTTATCGGCCCACTATCAAACAAATTTGGCATATTCTCGGTCTCGGAATATTGCTCGCACCAATACTACTCTACAACATTCCCTACTTTTTGCGTCCCCAACAAACCAACGAAGCCCGATCGCTCTTTCAAGGAATAGCCTACCGCAGGGAATTTCGGACTAATCCGCGTCCCACCCTCATTCACATTGTTAGCATCGACCTAAAAGCGCCGGGAATAGGAATTTTTGTCACTCCCGGAAACCCAACAGCCGATTTAACAGAAACCAATGCCCGCACTGCTACTGAATTCCTGAAAGAATTTAAATTGCAATTAGCAGTTAACGGCAATTTTTTTTATCCCTGCATCGAGGAAGCACCTTGGGATTACTATCCCCGCAGTGGCGATCGAGTAAATAATGTCGGACACGCCCTTGCCAAAAGCCAAGCTTATTCTCAACCACATTCAGGCTTCCCCGCCCTTTGTTTTGATGCCAAAAACCGCGCTCAAATAATCGAAAACGGCACTTGTCCTTCGGGAACAGCCTATGGAGTTGCCGGAGATACTTTGCTGGTGAAAAATGGTCAACCCGTAGCACAAAGTCAGGAAGAACGCAAACAGGATAAACCCTATCCCCGTGCCGTTGCGGCGATTGACAAAACAGGCGACAAGTTGTGGTTAATTCTGGCAGACGGCAAGCAGAGGCTTTACAGTGAAGGGCTGAAATTGAGCGAAATAACTGATATTTCGATGCAGTTGGGAGCCGAGACAGTGCTAAATTTAGATGGCGGCGGGTCGGTAACTTTTGCAGTAGCATCGCCGTCAGGAGCGAAACTGTTGAATGCTCCGATTCAGAATAAAATTCCCATGCAGGAACGTCCAATTTCCAATCATTTGGGATTTTACGCGCGAGATAATAATGATGCCTCCACATACTCAAATAAATAGGGTACTGATTGCCTTCATTACTCATACAAAAGTTCGCTTAAATACCCACAAAATTTCTTATTCAGCAGTGAAGTTTTTTTTAATCTGCCCAAAATCCGGGAATAATTGCTAAAATTGTAAAGAAACGTAACAAAAATATATAATTGGCTTATGAAAATTAGCGAAATCCAAGCAGCGCTGCAAAGTTCGGATTCTCAAGAGAGGCTGCGGGGGGTAACGGCTCTGAGAAACTGCGATTCTGCGGTGGCGCTACCGATGTTGCTGAGCAAAGTGGACGATCGCGAGTTTATGGTGCGATCGTTCGTGGCGATGGGATTGCGGCAGATTCAAACTGCGGAAGCTTTTGCGGCGCTGTTAAAAATGATGCAGTTCGATCGCGATCCGAACGTGCGCGCCGAAGCCGCTAACTCTTTGTCAAGGTTCGGAACCGAGGCAATTTCTCATTTAGTGGAAGCTTTTCGTCGCGATGATAATTGGCTCGTCCGCCGCAGCATTATGGCTCCTCTGTATGAAATGCAGTGTCCTGATGCAGTATTTGAAATTTGTGCGATCGGTCTTGGCGGCGAAGATGTACCAGTTCAGGAAGCAGCAATTGACGGATTTGGTCTGCTGGCAAATACCCAGAAGCAAGAAGAGGCATTGCAGCAATTATTACCTCTAGTAAGTTCGGATTACTGGGGAATTCGGCTGCGAGTTGCTCGCGCGCTGAGCAGATTTGACAATCCTCAAGCTCGCGCTGCTGTGAGCTATTTGGCAAAAGATCGAGATCATCGGGTTGCAGGTGCGACTTTGGAAGCTTCGCTTTAAAAACAGTCAATATAAATAGTTATACAACCTTATGAAAGGGAGTTCCGGCCCCTTCTGTCAAAACTCAATATTATTGTGGAACGGGCTGGAGAACCCGTTGCTAAATTAACTTTTTCTTTTCGCCATTTTTCTACTGTTTTTTTAACCGCTTCTATTTCCTGAAAACCTACCAGAATCACAGCAGTTTCAAATTCTACGCCCAAAGCTGTGCTGACTTCGAGGATTTCCACAAAAATAGCCCATTGATAATCTGTGTCTTCATATTGCTTAAATCGCTCAGCATTAATTCCTAATATCGGGGCTAGTTTTTGTTTGCTAATTTTTGCGGCTATGCAAGCTTTAATTAAAGTACCTGGCAACTTATTGAAAGTATGAACTTTGAGCGGAATTTGCTGGGGTTTCACTGAACAAGTCGCTCATATTCAGCAACTTCTGACTTTAGCTCGTCTACTTGATTCGGATCTGAATCTCTATGAAACTGCCATCGCACAGGTTCGTCTTTCAAACTCTCATTACTATCCAATTCAGCTACAGACTGCTAAAATCGCAGCAACCAATCTAAGGTGTGCTGATATTGTTGCTCATTTTTGATCGTCATGGTTTCCATCTTGGTAAATTTACAGCAATAATTCCTGTACGTGTATTTGTTTTTGTATCAAATTGAAAGAAGTCTATCTAGGATGTCCCCGAATCATTAGCTGGATAGTTGGCTGGAAAAATTTCACCTCTCTACTTGTTTTTCTGTTCGGCACGCCGCAGTCTAAAATTATATAAAGTAGGAGCAATAGATTTCAGGTAATCTCTATCAACCGTTTTTTGGCGCGGGTTTTGTAACGCTGCCGGGTGGCCATTTAATTGCTCTGGATATGCAGCCTCTGTTTGGCGGCGATGCTGACTACCAAGCTAAGTGTACTGGGCTGATCGAACAAATTTTTCAAGCTCATCAACCGCACCTTCCCTGGAGTGGCGACTTTCCAGAGGAAGCTAAGCAGTTTTTCTCGTTGGCGTTTCTGTGGGATCGCCCCAAGGAAACGGAAATTGTGGCAATTCCGGTTTTTGGAGGGTTCAAAGACTATCTGGCGGCTTATTTCGATTTGGCCGATCGCGCCGAACAGATGACATGGGGCGCAAAGTTAGATAGTATCTAACAAGCTCAACTGTGCTATCTGCGCTATCGTGCCGAAAAAACCCCGGGTCAGGGAATGTTTAAGCGGTTCTACGGCGAGGAATGGACCGAAGAGTATATTCACGGATTTTTGTTCAATTGGGAACAGAAGCTGGCACAATTGGTAAGTAACAAGAATTAATTTTAATAGAAGCTTCAGCCACTACACTAATAAGTGTAGGTTGGCATGAGGAAAATGCCAATGGTCAAAAAAAATCGCAATGTAGTTAGTTCCAATTCAGAAAGTAAAGTCAAAGTCGGACTTTCGCTGACTTCTTCAAGTGCCGATCGATTAAACGTGATCGCTCGCAAGCTCGGAATATCAAGGTCGGAGCTCCTAGAACGCTTGGCACAAGGCGCTCTGGATATTTCTAAGGACAAGACGGAAGTTACTGTCACTTGGAAAAAAGGTGAAGAAACGGAGGTAGAGGCAGCCCACTTGCAAGGGGAAACAGCCGAAGAAACCGAAATTAATGAGGCTGTAACGGCAGAAACTCTATCGGACTCGGTGAGTGTAAAGCCAAATCCGCTGCAAGAAAGTTACGAAAGTTTACAGCAGCAGTTGAGTGAACGCGAAAGTTCGATCGCTTCTTTACAGCAGCAATTGGCTACCGAAAAGCAAAATCTCGAAAGCCAATTAGCCGAAACAGTAGCGAAGTCGAGTTACGAAAGTTTACAGCAGCAGTTGAGTGAACGCGAAAGTTCGATCGCTTCTTTGCAGCAGCAATTAGCTACCGAAAAGCAAAATCTCGAAAGCCAATTAGCCGAAACAGTAGCGAAGTCGAGTTACGAAAGTTTACAGCAGCAGTTGAGTGAACGCGAAAGTTCGATCGCTTCTTTGCAGCAGCAATTGGCTACCGAAAAGCAAAATCTCGAAAGCCAATTAGCCGAAACAGTAGCGAAGTCGAGTTACGAAAGTTTACAGCAGCAGTTGAGTGAACGCGAAAGTTCGATCGCTTCTTTGCAGCAGCAATTCGCTGAAAAAGAACACCGCGAACACGAGTTTCAGCAACAGCTAGCCGAAAAATCCAGCGCTCTGGAATCCTTGCAGCAGCAATTCGCTGAAAAAGAACACCGCGAACACGAGTTTCAGCAACAGCTAGCCGAAAAATCCAGTGCTCTGGAATCTTTGCAGCAGCAATTCGCTGAAAAAGAACACCGCGAACACGAGTTTCAGCAACAGCTAGCCGAAAAATCCAGTGCTCT
>NZ_JAUBTF010000029.1:0-20428 GCF_036702355.1 Microcoleus sp. D3_18_C4 | reverse complement strand
GGAATCTTTGCAGCAACAGCTAGGCGAAAAATCCGCTGCTCTGGAATCTTTGCAGCAGCAATTCGCCACCGAAAAGCAAAATCTCGAAAGCCAATTCCAGGAAACCGTGTCGAAGTCGAGTTACGAATCTTTACAGCACGAGTTAGCAGAAAAGTCAAGTGCGATCGGCGACTTCCAAGTTAAACTGGCCAAGTTGCAATATCTGGAAAATGAATTGAGCCAGAGTGCAGCGATACAGCGAAATTACGACGCTTTGCAGCAACAGTCTCAAGAACAGCTAAGAACCATCAAAGCTTTGCGGGAACAGCTAACTCAAATGCAGGCTGTGGCTGGGATTGGCGAAGCTTATCTCAACAAGTGGCGGCGTCCCTGATTCTCCAATCGGCTACGGCAAAAACTCGGGTTGCTTGGGGCGATCCGGCTGCACCTTACCTCTGAAATGTCCACTCAACTCGGACTCCTTCCTCTTGTAGCGATAGATTTCAACCTGTCGCTACAAGAGCTTTTTATTGCAAAATATGAGCATACTATTAAGAAATATTACAATAAATAAATTATGAGAGGCGATCGCACCCCTGAGAGCAAATCCAATCCAGCAGACACTAAGGGCCGCGTCACGGTAATTGGAGGCGGCATCGGCGGGCTGACAGCAGCAGCCCTGCTAGCCCGCAGAGGATACAAAGTGCTAGTCTTAGACCAGGCGATCGTCCCCGGAGGATGCGCTTCCACCTTCAAACGCAAAGGCTTTACCTTCGATGTCGGCGCCACGCAGGTTGCAGGATTGGAACCCGGAGGCATTCACCACCGAATTTTCTCAGAATTAGACATAGAACTTCCCGCCGCGACACCCTGCGATCCCGCTTGTGCGGTGTTTTTGCCGGGAGAAACCGCACCGATTAGCGTGTGGCGAGATCCGCAAAAGTGGCAGCAAGAAAGACAGCGGCAGTTTCCTGGAAGCGAACCTTTTTGGCAATTATTGTCTGCATTGTTCAAAGCTAGCTGGAAATTTCAAGGGCGCGATCCAGTTTTACCACCCAGAAACTTCTGGGATTTCTGGCAATTAATTCAAGCAGTTCGCCCCGATACTTTAATTACTTTGCCTTTCACTTTTATGACAGTGGGAGATGCTTTGCGGCTTTGTGGGTTGGGCGACAATTTGCGCTTGAGAACTTTTCTGGATTTGCAATTAAAATTGTATTCTCAAGTCGATACCGAAGAAACGGCGCTACTTTACGCGGCCACGGCTTTAGGAGTTTCGCAAGAGCCGCAGGGATTGTATCATCTACAAGGAAGTATGCAGGTGTTGAGCGATCGACTTGTAGAGGCGATCGAACGAGACGGCGGCAAAGTCCTGTTGCGGCACACAGTTGAAAGTATTGTCACGGCCAACGGCCAAGCCACCGGTACAGTGATTCGCAATCAAAAAACCGGCGAAGTTTGGACAGAAACAGCCGATCGCATTGTTGCCAACGTGACCGCGCAAAATTTAGTAAAATTGTTGTCAAGCGAGCCGATTATAGAAAATTTAACAGATAATTTAACCGAGAATTTATCTGTTAAATCAGAGAGTTCAGAGACAACAAACAAACTCCCAAATCAAATGGCAGGCTACAAATATCGAGTCGATAAATTGCCGCCCGCATCCGGTGCATTTGTCATCTATTTGGGAGTGCATGAAAGTGCAATTCCGAAAAATTGTCCGCCGCACCTTCAGTTTCTCTACGATTACGACGGCGAGATTGGGGAGAATAATTCATTATTTGTTTCAGTCAGCCATCCGGGTGATGGCCGAGCACCGAAGGGAATGGCGACAATTATCGCTTCCTCATTTACTGATACTCGAATGTGGTGGAATTCGGTTGATTATGAAGGATTAAAGCAAAAATATACCGCAGGGGCGATCGCGCGTTTGAGCGAATATTTCAATTTGACGCCAGAGTCTATCGTACACCAAGAAGCCGCCACACCCCGCACCTTTGCCCGCTACACAGCGAGAGATAGAGGCGTTGTGGGTGGCATCGGGCAGCGAATACCCACCTTCGGGCCCTTCGGATTTGCCAATCGTACACCAATTAAAAACTTGTGGTTAGTAGGCGACTCCACCCATCCCGGAGAAGGCACTGCCGGTGTTTCCTATTCTGCTTTAACAGTAGTGCGACAAATGGAGGCCGCCTCTAAAATCTAAGAGGACACCGCATCGTGCCGTTTCCCTACGCCAAAAATAATTAATCGCGCGAGAGATGTAACTATCGCGCGATTAATTTTAGGGAAGAGTTAACAGTTAACAGTTAACAGTTAACAGTCAACAGTCAACAGTCAACAGTCAACAGTCAACAGTCAACCATCATTCCGGTGTCACCAGAATTGATATCAACTACATTCTCTGACTACTTGATAGAAATTTTTGCGCCCACAGCTTCAAGCTGTTTCTTCATTTCTTCAGCAGCTTCCTTAGCAATAGCTTCCTTAACTGCCTTCGGTGCGGCTTCTACCAAGTCTTTTGCTTCCTTCAGGCCCAGACCGGTAATTGCGCGGACTTCCTTCAGAATTGCGATTTTCTTGTCAGCAGGAACTTCTTCCAGCATGACAGTAAATTCAGTTTGCTCTTCTACGGGTTCAGGAGCGGCACCACCACCCATACCAGGCATCATCATCATGCCGCCGACAGGAGCAGCAGCGCTGACGCCGAAAGCTTCTTCAATTTGCTTGACCAATTCAGAAGCTTCGAGCAAAGTCAGAGACTTAAGTTTTTCCAAGATTTCGTCAGTTGCAGTAGACATTCGTTAAACTCCTAGTTCGATTGTAGATTTGGGATTTGGGATTTGAGATTTGCTCATTCATCCTTAGTTTTTCGTCTCCAGTCTTCTATCTATTGCTAAATACTAATGACTGAGGACTAATGACTAATTACTAATGACTTACACAGATGCGCTTTCTGCTTCTGCTTCTGGTTGCGCTTCTGGTTGTGCTTCTGGTTGTGCTTCTGCTACTACTTCTGCTGAACCGCCGTCTTTTTCAGCATAAGCTTTAAGACCGCGAGCGATCGAAGTAGGAACTTGATTGATACCCACAGCCAACTTGGTTGCGACACCGTTGATAGCGCCAGCAATTTGAGCCATGAGTTGTTCTTTCGACGGCAGATCAGCTAATGCTTTAACATCAGCTTCTTTCAGTACCCGTCCTTCCATCACGCCGCCGCGAAGTTCAGTCTTCTTAGAGACTTTTTGGAATTCTTGGTAAGCTTTAATCGCGCCGCCAATATCTTCTTGGACGAACAGGAACGCCGACGTACCGGTCAGCAATTCTTGTATCGGCTGCCAGGTTTCGTTGCCTTCAACCGCAATTCGCATCAGCGTGTTTTTTGCCACTTGGCAACTGCTGCCTTTCGGACGCAAACGCCGACGCAAATCTGTGATTTCAGCAACAGTTAAGCCCGTGTAGTCGATCACGATCGCCAGTTGAGATTCGCTCAAGGTTTGCTTGAGGTCTGCAATAATCTCATTTTTTACTGCTAAACTTTTGCCCATACTTATTTCACCTCCTTTTAGGATCGAAAACTGCCCACCAAAAACCCCGACCTTAGAGCCGGGGCAGAGAATTAAAAATTAACAAGTCAGAATTAAAAATAGAAAATTTCTAATCTTTGAGTCTTGAGTTTTTATTTCTTCAGCCTCGGCAGGAAATTAAGCGGTCGGCACCTGCGGTCTTCAGCTTATTGATTTTTGATTAGGCTATCATCAGAAGGCAGAGATTAGCAAGGGTCTGGCGTAAGTCTTGTGAGAGATTTACACAGACAGCCGAAGCTGTCTTTTACCTTCTGCCTTCTGCTTAATTCTTTCTACGCAGCATCAAGTTTGGTATCGCGCAGAGCACTGATATCGACTTCGATCGACGGGCCCATTGTTGCCGATACGTACAAACTGCGCCAGTAGCGACCTTTAGCACCAGAAGGACGGTTGCGGTCAACAGTTTCTTGCAAAGCATGAAGGTTGACGAGCAAATCTTCCGCTGAGAAAGCTGCCTTGCCAAACATAACATGAACGATGCCAGTTCGATCGGCACGGAATTCTAGTTTACCACCTTTAAACTCGTTAATCGCCTGAGCAATGTCAGTCGTCACCGTGCCACCTTTCGGAGAAGGCATCAAACCGCGCGGGCCCAACAACCGACCCAATTTTGCCACCAACGGCATCACGTCTGGGGTAGCAATCAGGCAATCGAAGTCCATCATGCCCTTCTGAATTTCATCGATCAACTCTTCCGAACCAGCAATATCCGCGCCGGCATTCAGAGCTTCTTTAACTTTTTCGCCCTTAGCAATCACCGCAATTCTGACTACTTGACCAGTTCCTTTTGGTAGCGATACAGTTGTCCGCAACTGTTGGTCAGTATATTTCGGGTCAATTCCCAAACGGATGTGAGCTTCAGCAGCTTCGCCAAACTTAGCGGTTGCTGTTTCTTTCAAAAGTTGCAGAGCTTCCAGCGGTAGATAAGGTCTGTCTTCAACTTTCTTTTGAAGTTCTTGCAGTCTTCGCGATACTTTCTTTGCCATTGTTATCTCCTGGGGTCAGTCGATTTTAGATTTTAGATTTTAGATTTTAGATTGAACCTATCGGACAATCTTAAAATCTACCCGTTTTCGGTTACTAGCGAAGCTTTGCTTCTCCCCCTGAACCGACTTAGGATTTGCGATTTTAGCTTGAAGATTTTAGCTTCAAAATCCTGAATTACTGACAACTGTCAACTGACAACTGACAACTGACTTTAATCCGCGATCGCCACGCCCATATTTTTAGCCGTTCCTGCCACAATTTTCATAGCAGCCTCAACATCATTAGCATTGAGGTCAGGCATTTTGGTTTCAGCGATTTCTCGTAACTGAGCCTGTGTAATCGTCCCTACTTGCTTGCGATTAGGTTCTCCCGAACCTTTAGCAATGCCAGCCGCTTTTTGGATCAAAACCGACGCCGGCGGGGTTTTGAGAATAAACGTAAAACTGCGGTCTTCAAAAACCGAAATTTCTACCGGAACCACCAGACCTGCTTGGTCTGCGGTTCTAGCATTGTACTCCTTGCAAAACATCATAATATTGACGCCGTGCTGACCCAGGGCTGGGCCGATCGGAGGAGCTGGGTTGGCTTTTCCCGCCGTAATCGCCAACTTAATTACTGCAACAACTTTCTTTGCCATTAGTTAGTTCTGTTTCTGAACCTGATTGAACTCCAATTCTACAGGCGTATCGCGCCCAAAAATCGAGAGTAAAACTTTGAGCTTGTTTCGTTCCGGGCTAACTTCAATCACATCACCTTCAAAATCCTTAAATGGCCCGGAAAGTACCACAACGTGGTCTCCAGTAGACATCGATACTTTGACAACTGGTTCTGATTCCTGAGCGTTTCTGAAGATCCGTTCTACTTCTGAATGACTCAGAGGTAGCGGTTTGACGTGACCCCTGCCGCGCCCGTAGCGGCGTTTCTGCTCTGCCCCGACAAAGTTAATTACATTGGGGGTATTTTTGATCACCTGCCACGTATCCTCGTCCATAAACATACGGATGAGTACGTAGCCGGGAAAGATTTTTTCATCTGACTGCCGCCTGGAACCGTCTTTGCCGACTTTGATTGCCGGAGTTTGCGGAATTTCTACTTGAACGATGCGATCGGCAACATCCAAAGTTTGAATCCGCTGCTGCAAGTTTGCCTTCACGCGCTTTTCGCAGCCAGAGGCAACTTGAACAGCATACCAGCGAGCATCAATCTCCGGCACATCTGGCGATGCTGCCTGTCCCGTCGCTTCTGTGGAATACTCAGATTCTTCTGATGCAAAAGTCATGGCCCAAACACCTTTCCCGCGCCCCAGTTAAAGAAATTATCCACCAAATAGATCAGGCTTGCTGAGAGGATTACCATCAAAAGCACGGCCAAAGACTCGCTGATTAGCTGCTGCCTGCTGGGCCAAACCACTTTGTCGAGTTCTTCTCTAGTTTCCTTAAAAAAACCCGCAGGGTCAAACCCAGGCGCCGTTATTTCTTGAGTTTCTTGAGCTTCGTCTTTTTTCGCCACGATTTAATCCCCCTTGCGATTTTAGATTTTAGATTTTAGATTTTAGATGGTGTGAGTGGCCCGTGGCTCTCAGATTTTGTGACACTAACCACTTACGCCCAAGTCTTAAATCTCAAATCTAAAGCCACGACTTTTTTACAAGCCCAACCAATCAACGGCGTAAATGCCGATCGCCGAAACCGATGATCGAGAAGCCACACCGAGCATTTGTTGATGGCATTTTTTGCGAACCGCCCACAAAAATTAATTCTACCCGAAAGTTTGCGGTTTTGACTGTTGCCAGCCAATAATCCGGGCGCTTTCGGGCAGAATTTAAAGTTTGGTGATTCAGCGCGCCCTGGAGGACTTGAACCCCCGACATCAGGTTTTGGAGACCTGCGTTCTACCAACTGAACTAAGAGCGCACAGGTGAGGTTGCTGAAATTCGCTTAACCTCTAGATTTCTATTTTAACACAGTGCGCTCGTAAATGGGAAACTTTTTTTGAAATTTTTTAATTTCCCATGAACCATGAACCAAGGGAAAGCTGGGTGCATTCCTACAGGGAGCGATCGAACCGCTGTTTGACGCGAGTAGCTTTGCCCACCCGATCGCGCAGGTAGTAAAGTTTTGCTCTGCGGACTTTCCCGCGGCGCATCACTTGGATCGTGGCGATTCGGGGCGAGTGAATCAAAAACACCCGTTCCACGCCGACGCCCTGAAACACGCGGCGGACGGTGATTGTTTCATTAATCCCGCCGTTACGCATGGCAATCACAGTCCCTTCGTAGGGCTGAACCCGTTCTTTGTTACCCTCTTTAATTCTTACGCCGACTCGCACTGTGTCGCCGACGTAAATTTCGGGAACTTGTTTATTGAGTTCTTGCTTGACTCTATCTATTTCTGCCGTTTCGATAGAACGGATTATTTCTGCGCCTTTCATCGGATTTACCAAAACTCACAATCCCTTATCATATATCGAAATGCCCGTTTTATGTCAAAAAATTTCTATGTTAGATAGCTCTGGGGTCGTATTTCTGCAACTAGGGGCAATGGCCGCACTGGCCTTGTACGTCGCCGCCAACTTGGGCGCCAACGATGTCGCTAACTCGATGGGGACATCCGTAGGCTCGAAGGCGCTAACGCTGCGGCAGGCAATAATTGTTGCAGGCATACTGGAGTTTTCCGGCGCAGTGCTGTTCGGCCAAGGAGTTTCCGAAACTCTGGCAACAGGAGTTGTCAATGCACAAGTGTTCGCTGCCCAACCGCAAGTATTTTTAATCGGGATGGTCTCAGTGCTGATAGCTTGCGGGATATGGCTGCAAATCGCTACCAGTCGAGGTTTGCCGGTTTCTTCATCCCATGCAGTGGTGGGCGCGATCGCGGGTTTTAGCTGTGTTGCAGCCGGAATTAATGCGGTTGATTGGGGAACCATCGGCACCATCTCCCTCACTTGGGTGGCGACACCGATCGCCAGCGGTGCTTTAGCCGCGCTATTTTACAGTGTGGTGAAGTATTCGATTCTCGATCGACCAGATCCTCTATCTCAAATGCGCGAGTGGATACCTTGGCTGAGTGCAGCAATGCTGAGCGTATTTGGGATAATTGTACTGCCGTCTGTTGTGAATGTCGCTTTGGTACAGACAGGGGCGATCGCCCTAGCGCAGGATCGATTTGGCTGGAATCTGCCAATTCACGATATTGTCATTGGCATCGGGAGTATGGGGGCGATCGGCCTCACACTCACTAGCTGGAAAAAATTAGAATCAGTTGAGAAGGAAGAAGGTTCGGCAGCGGATTTTGTAACGGATGTAACGGATGTAACGGATGCAAGGAATAAGAAAGAGGGAATATTTTCCCAATCTCCCACTCTCCCCCTCTTCCCCTCTCCCCCTCCCCGCCACTCTCCCATCGAGCAACAAATGGCGAGATTTCAAGTCTTAAGCGCCTGTTTTGTAGCATTTTCCCACGGTTCCAACGACGTAGGCAATGCCGTTGCTCCCCTAGCTGCGATCGCCTACATCCGGCGCACAGGTTCCTTTCCCTCAGGAGATTTCAGCGTTCCCCTGTGGATTTTAGTCCTCGGAGGCGCAGGAATAGTCATCGGTTTAACTATCTGGGGTAAAAATGTAATTGCCACAGTCGGCGAAAAGATCATCGAACTCCAACCAAGCGGCGGATTTTGCGCGGAATTAGCCACAGCCACCACAGTCTTGCTAGCATCCCGCTTCGGTTTGCCAGTTTCCACATCCCACGCTTTAGTCGGTGCAGTCGTCGGAGTCGGGCTGATCAAAGCTTGGAAAACAGTACGCTTGCAAACTTTGCTGTCCATTGGTTCGGCTTGGCTGGTGACAATTCCGATCGCAGCAGGTTTGGCTGCTATCATCTTCAGCATCGCCCAATCAATCGATTTTAGATTTTAGATTTTAGATTTTAGATTGAGGAATTTCAGAACAGTCAACAGTCAACAATCACCGATGGATTGTGCAACCAAAATTGATCTAATTCATCTGCGTTAATCTGTGTTTATCTGCCCTCATCTGCGGTTTAAAAAAGAGAATGTAAACCGCAGATGACAATGGATGGACGCTGATTCACGCAGATGAACATAAGATTCAGGACTAATAGCACTTTCGCACATCAAACCCG
Organism: Microcoleus sp. D3_18_C4; assembly: GCF_036702355.1. Taxonomy (NCBI): domain Bacteria; kingdom Bacillati; phylum Cyanobacteriota; class Cyanophyceae; order Oscillatoriales; family Microcoleaceae; genus Microcoleus; species Microcoleus sp. D3_18_C4. The sequence goes on along the minus strand of NZ_JAUBTF010000029.1, from coordinate 11,739 downwards.
GTTGTGGCACACCAGCACGCGGGCAAATCAATCACTTAATTCCTTCTCCAAGCAATGCTTCAGCTTTTGAGCCAGCACCTCGACGTTGGGCTTTCTCAACATAGTCAGGTGATTCCCAGGAACCCTAATCACCTCTACTTTTTGGGCGGTTAATTCACTCCAGCCAAGAGTCGGATCTTGATTACTCATGCTTAGCTTTTCCCTCGATCTAAACAGAGTTATTCGCTGCGGATAAATTTTCGGTACATAGCTGAGAGTTGCTTGACTATTAGCCTGAAATACAGTAAACATCGAAGGAATTGCCAGCTCGCGCCAGCTCCGTTCTTTTGACTCCTGAGATAGGATGCTAACCATAACGGCCTGTTTCCAATTCCAGCGATGCAAAAAATTAGCTGCAAAATTAAGCATCTTATTTAATTTCGGAAATTTGGCCGCAATACCGCCACTTTGAACATTTTCTGCCGCAGCCACCAAGCGAAAATAATCTACTACAAAAGGCCAGATAGAGCGCGAAACAGTAGTCAGAATAAACTTGCAACCGTCCCAAAAAGAAGGTTTGTTACCAGAAACCGGCGCTAAAGTATCCAGCATAGCAAGTAAAGCCACTTCATCCCCCGCTGCGAGCAACTGTTGAGCCATCTCAAAAGCAACCAAACCTCCAAAAGACCAGCCTCCTAAAAAATAAGGCCCTTTTGGTTGAACGGTACGCAAAGCTGCGATGTAGTCAGCCGCCATGTCTTCAATGCTAGTTAACGGAGAAGTTTCGCCGTCAATCCCTTTAGGTTGCAGCCCGTAAAACGGTTGATTTTCTCCTAGCTGAAACGCTAACTCGACATAAGGAAATACGACGCCAAAGATGGGATGGACGCAGAAGAACGGGGGATTTTTACCGCGAGGCTTAATTGCAACTAAAGGCGACCATTCCAGAGAATTTGTTCCTGAATATAGCGAATCTGCTAAACCTTGAATTGTCGGATTTAAAAAAAGAGCAGACAGCGGTAACTGCCGCTCAAATTGCTGGTTAATCTCATTGATGAGGCGGATTGCCAGCAGGGAATCTCCACCCAAATCGAAGAAGTTGTCGCGAATGCCAACGCACTCTGTGTTGAGGATTGTGGCCCAAATTTTGGCGAGGGTTGACTCGGTTGGTGTGCGAGGTGCAATGCAGCTTTGATCTATTGAATTGCTAGTTAGAGTTCCCGGTACAGGTAGGCGCTGGCGGTCGATTTTGCCATTGGGAGTTAGGGGCAGAAAATCCATCGCCACAAAAGCACTGGGAATCATGTAATTGGGCAGTTGTTGTTTGAGGAAATTGCGTATTTCCCCGGGATTAAGCGTCTGATTGTGATTGGGGACGACATAAGCAAGTAGGCGTTTGTTGCCAGACAAATCATCCACAACAACCGCCGCTGTTTCTTTGACTGCTGGATGCTGAACCAGCAGCGCTTCAATTTCTCCCAATTCTATTCGATAACCGCGAATTTTTACCTGTTCGTCAGTGCGGCCTAAAAACTCAATATTGCCGTCGGGAAAATAGCGAGCTAAGTCACCAGTTTTATAAATTCGTTCCCCTGCTTTCTGGCTAAACGGATTAGCAATAAATCGCTGGGCGGTTAATTCGGGGCGGTTCAGGTAGCCTCGCGCCAATCCGCTGCCGCCGATGTACAATTCACCGGGAATTCCAACGGGTACAGGCTGTAAATTTTTATCTAAAATATAGAGTTGAGTGTTAGCTATTGGGCGGCCGATGGGCGGTTTTTTGCGTGAAGGGAAGCTATCCCGCAGGGAATCGCCAATTTCTGCCAAACTTGACCAGACTGTCGCTTCTGTAGGGCCGTAAGCGTTAAAAAATCTGCGCCGGGAAGCCCAGCGTTTAACAATATCCGGGGAACAGGATTCGCCAGCACAGATGATTGTTTGCAGTGCGGGAAGTTCGGCGTTTGGAAGGACAGCTAGCAGCGAGGGCGGGAGGGTAGCGTGGGTAATAGCATTGTCCTGCAAAAATTGGATTAATGTTTGTCCGGGCAACAAAGATTCTTTCTTGGCACAGTAAAGTGTTGCTCCGGTTCCCAAGGCCATGACAATCTCAAAGATTGAGGCATCAAAACTCAGGGAGGCGAATTGTAAAATGCGGTGATTTGAGTTTAAGTTAAAAGCTTCTATTTGAGCTAGGGCTAAGTTGTATAGTCCCCGATGTTCGATTAAAACGCCTTTGGGTTTTCCGGTTGAACCAGATGTGTAAATGACGTAGGCTAGGTTTGTTGGTAGGATTTTTGTAGTTGGGTTTTCTGGGCTTTGTCGGGCGATAATTTCTCTGTCGGAGTCCAAACACAGTACTGAAAAAACTCCGTAATTTTCCGGCTGCGTCAAGTTTTGTGCTAAGTGCTGCTGAGTTACCAAAATCGACACCTGAGCATCTTCTAACATGAAGTTAAGCCGCTCTTGAGGATAAGTTGGATCTAAAGGCAGGTAGGCTGCACCTGCTTTGATAATGCCTAGCAATCCGACGATCGCATCTAAGGAACGTTCTACACAAAGGCCCACTAAAACTTCTGGCGCTGCTCCCAATTGCTGCAAGTAACGTGCAAGTTGGTTGGCTCGGCTGTTGAGTTGGCGGTAGGTTAACTGCTGGTTTTCAAAGACGGCGGCGACAGCATGGGGCGATCGCGCGACTCGCTCTTCAAATAGCTGATGGAAACACTGGTTTTGCGGATAATCTCTCTGAGTGTCATTCCAATCATTTAATAATTGCTGGTATTCTGGCGCTGTCAGCAAAGCCAAGTCGCTGAGGTGCTGTTTGGGATTGGCAACAATGGCTTCAAGCAGCGTTTGGAAATGCCCCGCCATGCGCGCAATTGTGCCACTATCAAATAAGTCTGTGCTGTAGACAAATTGCCCTTGAATACTTCCTGCATTTTCCCACAAGTGGCACTCTAAATCGAGCTTGGCGGTTCCCGCGTCAAAGTCGATCGCCTCTCCAACGATTCCCGGCAATTCTAGCGCTGCTACAGGAGTGTTTTGCAGGCTGAAACTAACTTGAAATAGGGGGTTGCGGCTCAACTCGCGATCGGGGTGCAATTCCTCAACCAACTTCTCGAAGGGCAAATCTTGGTGGGCGTAGGCTGCCATTGCGACGTTTTTTACCCGATGCAATAGTTCCCGAAAAGTTGGGTTTCCTGATAAATCTGCACGCAGCACTAAACTGTTGACAAAAAAACCGATTAATGCTTCTATTTCGCTCAAGTTGCGATTGGCGATCGGCGTTCCTACTGCAATATCTACTTGTCCTGTATAGCGGTACAGCAAAGTTTGAAAAGCGGCTAGTAGAGTGATAAATAAAGTCGCGCTTTCTTGCTGGCTCAATGACTTTAGCGCCTCGCTCAAAGCAGGTGATAGCGTTATAAATTGTTTGGCGCCGCGGTAGGATGGAACGGCTGGTCTTTGCCTATCTGTTGGTAGATTGAGTGTGGTAATTCCGTTTAACTGCTGCCGCCAATAAGCTAACTGGGTTTCTAATACTTCGCCCTGCAACCATTGGTGCTGCCACTCTGCAAAGTCGGCGTACTGCACGGGCAGTGCTGGTAAGTGCGAGATCCCATTTTTTACAAATGCTGTGTAAAGCGTTCCCAGCTCTCGAATTAGCACTCCAATCGACCAACCATCAGCCACAATATGATGTAAATTCATCAACAATATATGTTCTGTTTCACTGATTTGTAACAGCGTTACTTTAAATAACGGCCCAACGGCTAAATCGAAAGGGCATTGCGCTGCATCGGTTGCGAGTTGCAGCGCTGCGGTTTCCTGCTGATTTGGCGAGAGATTTTGTAAGTCGATTGTGGGGAGGGATACGGTTAAAATCGGAGCAATAATTTGTACGAGTTCCCCTTCCAAAAGCGTAAAAGTGGTGCGTAAAGTTTCGTGCCGCTGCACAATTTCGTTGAAGGTTTGCTCTAAGGATCTGAAGTTGAGGGAACCTTTTAAGCGGAGCGCTGTTGAGACATTGTAGAAAGGATTGCCCGGTGCTAATTGATTGAGGAACCAAAGCCGCTGCTGGGCAAAGGATGCCGGGAAGACGAAAACATCTGTTTCTTGCTGCATATTTATCGAAACTGTACGCTTTCACCAGCGCTCATTTTCATTTAATTTCTTGATTAAAAGATGATAGCTTCCTCCGCCGACTATCGCGCGAAATCGCCACTAAAGCCGGAGCCCCACTTTTAGCATTCTTATCTTTTAAATTCTCAACAATCTTAGATAATTCTCCGATTGTCGGTGCTTCAAAAACGCTTCGCAAAGGCAACTCTACCCCGAAAGCATCTCGCACTCTCGAAACAAGCTGAGTCGCCAGCAGTGAATGGCCTCCTAATTCAAAGAAATTGTCCCGGATACCCACTCGCTTTATCCCCAAAACCTCAGCCCAAATTTTCACTAAAACTTCCTCAATAGAAGTATGAGGCGCAACATAACCGCCAGCCCATTCTAACTTAATCGGCTGCGGTGCAGGCAAAGCGAGGCGATCGACCTTTCCGTTAGGCGTCACCGGTAGCGACTCCAGCACCACAAAAGCCGACGGAACCATATATTCCGGCAATTTTTCTGCTAGATAAGCCTGCAACTGCGGCACTAATTTACGCGCTGCTTTAGCTTGTAAGGGATTGTTAGCATAAGAGCGCCAAGGACGCAAGTTATCGCTTCGGGTTTCTGGCACAAAATCTCTAATTTCGCCCCGTGCAAACACTACATCGTAGCGCCCTTGACTGTCGGAATTAGACCAACTAATATTAACATTATACGGAACTTCCAAAGCATACCACGCTTCGGGATCGACTCCTAAATCCTCGACTTTTTCCACTGCTTTCTGCAACTGACCTGCAGTGGAAAATTTATCGACAACAGACAGCAATTCTGCCGCCTTAACTGCTGCCGTAACCCGCGCATTAGGCACATTAGCAATTCTTAAAACATCGAGTTGATTTTGCAATAATATTTGTTGCACGTTGGTAACAGTCAGATTCTGATTTTCATCCAACCAATCTAGCCGTTTTTCTGCGCCCCGCTCCCCTTGTGCCGGGGATTGGGGGCAGGGCGGTTTCATTCTCGGTAGGGGCAATCCCCCCGTGGTTGCCCCCATGTCTGAAACGCCTGTGAAATCGTCTGTGGGTGGGGGCGGGCACGGGGGCACCGCCCCTACAAAATCGCCATTTTCGTGAGAATGAAACCGCCCTGGGGATTGGGGGGGATCTGTTTCAGACGCAATATGCAGAATAGCATTGTACCGAAAATCAGTTAACTCATTGCGATCGCTACCGCGAATTAATTGAATCTCTACGCCGCCAATCTGCGGAAAGCGGTGCTTTAATGCGCTAAAAAAATCTGGATCGATAACTAACTCTGTTTCTTGAAAAATTTGCATTTGTACTCGCTGCTGCAACTGTTCGCCCGCGAGAGAAGGTTCGGCTTGATACAGTTGTACCGAAGCGTGAAAAGCTGCCAGCAACGGCAAGCTGCGGACATCTCCGATGAATATAAAGCCGCCGGGAGCAGTTGCTTTCACCGCACCTTCTAGCACCTGCACGAGATAGTCGATATTCGGGAAATATTGCACGACAGAGTTAAGAATCACCGCGTCAAAAGCTGCTGTCTCTACTCCTTCAAAGTCTGTCGCCATTTTCTGAAGCAGGGTTACATTAGCTAACTCTTGATTTGCCAAATGCTGCCGAATATAGTTGAGGGAAATTGGTGAAAAGTCTGTGCCGCAATATTGAGTGCAGCGAGAGGCAATTTGGAACAGCAACAAACCTGTGCCGCAGCCAATTTCTAACACTCGGCTGGGCTGCAAAGCTAAAATTTGGGCGGCTTGATTTTTCGCCCAGTCGCGCATCTGTTCTGCTGGGATTGGCTGATTAGTATAACTGCTATTCCAGCCGACAATATTAAATGTTGGATCTGAGTCAACAGCAGGTTGATTGTAAGTTTCATTGTAGAGCATTTGCCACTGCAAAACCTGTTCGTCCTGCAATTGCATTATTTGGTTTTTTTCGCTAGCACTGCTATATTCTGGATTCAGGGCAATATAAGCTACTAAACGTTTATCTCCCTGTCCATCTTCCGAAGCTATTGCTACAGTTTGCTGCACGGCGGGATGTTGAGTTAATACTGTCTCGATTTCTCCTAATTCGATGCGGAAACCACGAATTTTTACTTGTTCGTCAATGCGTCCCAAAAATTCCAGGTTGCGATCGCCTCTGTAGCGCACTAAGTCGCCGGTTTTGTAAATTCGCTCTCCTGAATTTGGTTTAAAAGGATTGACAATAAAGCTTTGTGCGGTTAAATCTGGGCGGTTGAGGTAGCCGCGAGCGAGTCCGTTTCCGCCGATGTACAATTCGCCAACAACGCCCACTGGTACGGGCTGCAAATATTTGTCTAATATGTAGATTTGAGTGTTAGCAATGGGGCGGCCAATTGTCGGGGCGATGTCTGTTTGCTCTGTTGCAGGAATATAACCGGAAGTTGTGACGACGGTGTTCTCGGTTGGGCCGTAATTATTTACTAGCTTAAATGGATGGGATTTTAAAGGATGTTGTTGCAGTTTTTCGCCGCCTGCGAGCAAGATTCGCAACGCTGTTGTTTGAGGCCAATCTAATAGCAAAACTTTCTCGGCTAAAGGTGTTGGCAAAAAGGTAATGGTGATGGCTTTTGATACTAACCAGTTTTGCAGTTTTTCAGGATCTCGCCTGATGTCATCTTCTGGAAAGTAGATGCTAGATCCGGCGGCGAGATAAGGCCAAATTTCCCACCCGCAAGCATCAAAGCCGATCGCTGCTATTTGCGTTGCTCGATCGCCCGCTGACACCCCAAACTCTCTTTGATGCCAAAAAACGAGATTTAACCAGCTCCCGTGCTCAATTTCCACTCCTTTCGGCTTTCCCGTGGAGCCGGAGGTATAAATCGCGTAAGCCCGATTTTCGGCTGTGGCTGCGCTGGTGGGATTGTCGGCGATTTCTTGGGAAATCATTTCCCAGTCTGTGTCTAGAAAAACAACCCTTGGATAGTGAATTTTATCATCTGACTGTGTTTCTAAATTTTGCACTTCGCCATCATCCACCAGGGAATAAATTCCCTGGCTCATAGCTGAAGTCGGCTGAAGCCGACTGGAAACTTGTTCTCCTTCAGTCGTCTTTAGACGACTTTCGCTATAAGAGGGGGAATTTATTCCCTGGCGGGCAAGCAATACTGACACTTGAGCATCTTTTACCATAAAGCTCGATCGCTCAGCAGGATAGCTCGGATCTAAAATTAAGTAAGCTCCTCCCGCTTTCAGGATACCCAACATCCCCACAATCAGATCGAGCGATCGCCCGCAGCAAAGCCCGACTAAAACTTCCGCCCCAACCCCCATTTTTTGCAAATAACGTGCTAGTTGGTTGCTGCGGAGATTGAGCTGCTGGTAGGTGACTTGCTCCTCTCCAAATACCAGCGCCACCGCATCCGGTGTCCGATCGGCCTGCATTTCAAATAGCTGATGGATGCACAAATCTTGCGGATAATCCGTCTGAGTATTGTTGCATTCAACTAACAAATGATAGCGCTCTTGGGCGCTCAAATATTGCAAGTTGGCAATTCGCTCTTCGGGATTTGCCACAATGCTTTCTAACAAGGTTTTAAAATGCCCTAACATTCGGGTAATCGTAGCTTCATCAAATAAATCGGCGCTGTAAATAACCATGCCGCTGATGCCCTCGGAGCTATCAACCCATAGCTTATTGCTGGGCGATTGGTTGCTTCCCAAGCTGTTGGGCGCTCGCTCCCACAAATGAAACTCCAAATCAAACCGCGCTGTACCCACATCTAACTGCTGCGGGCTGAGTGTTAATTCTGGCAATTCTAACTGATTCCCCGGCGCGTTTTGCAGCGCAAACGCCACCTGAAATAAGGGATTTTGGTTCAACGCGCGATCGGGGTGCAGTTCTTCTACTAACTTCTCAAACGGCAAATCTTGGTGAGCGTAAGCTCCTAATGCTACCTCTTTGACTCGGTTTAAAAGTTCCCGAAAAGTTGGATTTCCCGACAAATCTGTACGCAACACCAAACTGTTGACAAAAAAACCGATTAATGCTTCAATTTCACTGCGGTTGCGATTGGCGATCGGCGAACCTACCACAATATCTTCTTGCTGGGCGTAATGGTAAAGCAACGTTTTAAAAGCTGCCAGCATTGTCATAAACAGCGTCACTCCTTCGCGCTGGCTCAACGTTTCTAAAGCCTCGCTCAGTTGTTTTGGCAGTTGCAAAAATTGCCTTTTGCCTCGGTAACTTTGAATTGCTGGTCGGGGTCGATCCGCAGGCAAATTTAGCATAGAAATGCCGTTTAATTGCTGTCGCCAGTAAGCAAGCTGCGTTTCTAAAACTTCCCCTTGCAGCCATTCGCGCTGCCATTTGGCAAAATCAGCATACTGGATCGACAAATCCGGTAAAGGCGAAGGTTTTTCGCTAGCAAATGCCGTGTAAAGTGCGCCTAATTCCTGAATAAGCACTCCGATAGACCAACCATCGGAGACAATGTGGTGCATATTCAGCATTAATAAATATTCGGCATCATCTAACTGCAATAATGTGACTCGCAGCAACAAGTCATTGGACAAATTGAAAGAGCGTTGAGCTTCCTGGGCGGTGAGCCTGTTTGCTTCATTTTGTCGATATTCCTTTGGCAAGTTTCGCAAGTCCACTACATTAATCGGAAGATGGAAAGCAGCACCTATTCTCTGAACAGGTTGCCCCGAAACTACTGCTAAAGTCGTGCGTAAAGCTTCGTGGCGGCGCACAATTTCATTGAAGGTTTGTTGCAGCGCCGAAAAATTGAGCGAACCTGTCAAACGCAATGCTGCAGGAACATTATAAAAAGGATTGTTCGGTACTAATTGGTCGAGAAACCACAAGCGCTGCTGTGCAAAGGAAAGCGGTAGATTTCCGTCCCGCCCCATCGGAACAATCGGTGTAGGAGTGAAACTAGAAGTACGATTAGCTGCTTTTAAAAAGGAAATAATTTCTGCTTTTTTCTGAGAAATTTCGGCGCGCAGTTCGGGTGTAATAATTCCTTCTGGAGCGTTGCAGCGCAGGCGATATCCCTCAACAAAAATATTAATATCTAAACTGCGAAGGTAAGATAAAAACTCAACTAACTCCACCGTGACAGAATCTCTGGCATTTGGCGATGAACTCGATATTTTTGGATCGGGCATTTTGAGTCATCCTGTCATTAACTTGGGCAAATCAATAAAATAAATTCTACCAGCGCACAAATTAAGAGCTTAACTGATCGCTTGCTTACTGTGGCCTAACCTGAGTATGATTCTGTGTGAATCCGCAACCAAAATCCTACCCAAGGTTTCAGCTTATGCCGTTCATGCCTTTCAATTTCCTGTTCCTATGGCTGGTGGGACTGCTGTCCATCGGGGTACTTGGCGGAGGTATATACATTATTTACGAATGGTACATCGGCGCACTTGTAGGGATTTCCTACTTAGTCAGCGGAGTATTGATGCTTCTTTGGTCTGTTGGTGGGCGCTTGATCAGTTTGCCACTGTTCCGCCGCCCCGGTGCTGATGAACCCAAGCCGACGCGGACGGGTACGGTTCAGCGAGTAGAGAGGCCTGATGGCACTATTTTACAAGTAGAATTCTACGGCCCAGAGGACGGACAGCCGATTATCCTCTCACACGGTTGGGGGCCGAATAGTATGGTTTGGTATTACGCGAAACGGCAACTAAGCGATCGCTTCCGAGTGATTGTTTGGGATCTTCCAGGTCTGGGAAAATCCACTCGACCAAAAAACAGCGACTACTCCCTAGAAAAATTTGCCCGCGATCTCGAAGCCGTCATTGCCATAGCAGGAACTAAACCTGTTATCCTACTTGGACACAGCATGGGCGGCATGATTTCTCTAACATTCAGTCGGCTTTTCCCAGAACTTCTCGGTAGTCGAGTAGCTGGTTTAATTCTGGTAGATACCACTTATACTAATCCCCTCAAAACCGCTATTTTTAGCGGTTTATTACGTGCTTTGCAGAAGCCGCTGCTTCAACCTCTGCTCTATCTCACCATAGCTCTTGAACCTATTATGTGGGGAATGACTTGGCTGAGCTATCTCAATGGTTCACTGTACATCAGTGTAGAAGTATCGGGATTTAAAGGCACTGAAACGCGCGGTCAATTAGATTTCTCAGCTTTCTTATCAGCCTTGGGTTCTCCCGGCGTTCTCGCTCGTGGCACACTGGGAATGCTCAACTTTGACGAAACAAAAACTTTGCCATCAATTGACATTCCAGTGTTGGTGATCTGCGGCGATTCAGATATCGCCACTACCCCCCCAGCTAGCCTGCGAATGAAAGCAGAATTACCTCAAGCAGAGCTAGTTACTATAAAGCGAGGAGGACACATGGCATTAATCGAGCACAACCAGCAGTTTGCAGAAGCTGTCAGAGCATTCTGCACTGAAATTTCGTGACTAAAAATGTGAGTTAAAATCCTGTAGGTTGTGGCTGGGGATACCTTAAAATTCGGCGTTGCACAATTTGATGATGATTCTTGTGGGGTGTCCCGCCTTCTGTGAAAATACACGCCTTCGGGCGGGACGCCCAGGTGCATCTCAATGAATGCAGATACATCAAGCTGAAAGTTGACCATTAAGATAAGCACAGCGAAGAGAAAAGATAGAGGAAACACTCTCGATATTCCACGCTCGCCCCGATAGTTTCACCCAAGCTTCCAATTCGTTTAATCGTTGATTCAACGGCAGGGTAAACGCATCTTAACTGGAACCCAAAATATGCTACAGTTAAATCCGACTAAAATTCAATGTACTTCGTTGTAGTTTATGGGTTTTATCAAGGGCAAGAGGTTTTAGTAAAGCTGTAAATTTTCAACAAAAGCAAACTGATTCATTGCCTTCGATGTTTTTTTAATACCAGTTTTTTAGAACATTTTGCCAATTTGAATAACCCGAGAATAGAAAGAAGTAAAGAACATTTAATCAAAGATGTAGATTCATCATTTTCTACTTTATTTTTAATGTCCTGCAAGCAACCTTACCAGCGCATAGGCAGCCCCACCCTTTAGCAGCTCATCCATCTAATAAACGAGCCTCACTCACGATCCGAATCGATCGCTCTCTTTTTCGGCGTTTCAACAAGCACAGAAATCACGAGCAAACTTAGCCCAATGATTTTAATCAAGGCGTTGACTGCGTGTGCATACTCCCATTGGTCACGATACCGCGTCCAATCTGCTGGAACGGGATTCGTCAACCATTGGGCGAATTCAGCATTCATTGGCGCAACAAACATGATCCAACTCACAAACCCCAGCACCAAAAGAATTGCTCCGCCCAACGTCCAGTAAAAACTTGAACCATGTTTGCGAACAAGAAATGCCAGCACGATTGCTGTCAAAATCGCTGTAACTTCAAAAACTGCGCCGACTGAGCCAAACAACTTATAAACATTTTCAAAGACCGTTACTCTCACCCAAAGTTGCTGGTCAAACTGCATTCTTTGCGGCAACTCTAGCAAATGTGTCATAGACAAACTCAGACTAAATGAAGCCAGCATCAGTGTTATGAATCGCCACGCTCGTATAAATGTCATGTTGTTTTGCCCTAAAGCATATACAGCAAATTCCATGTAAATGTGGTACACTACATTCAGTACATCAGCAGAAAAAATGAAAGCTTATTCGATCG
>NZ_JAUBTF010000028.1:13178-84225 GCF_036702355.1 Microcoleus sp. D3_18_C4 | reverse complement strand
CTTTTTTTGGCATAGGGGGTTTGGCGTCCCTGTGAATCGGCTGCCCTTAATTATAACTAATTATCCGAACCTGATATTAATCTGTGTTTATCTGCCCTCATCTGCGGTAAAAAAAAGAGAATGTATTAACCGCCCCGGACAAGGGATTGACGCTGATTCACGCAGATGAAGAGAAAAGAGATATGAATAATTCGGATATTCTGGCTGTTTTTGGAAATCGATAGCTCGCCCAGCAAGCTCAAAGCAGCATCTAACCGACAAGCTGACGCTAACTAGAGTGCGATCGCACCTCCTGAGAGTCATTTCTCACCTCTAGCAACTGAGCCTTTACAGATGGTTTTCGGCATGAGGATCGCACCATTGTATCGAGCAAGTGTTCGATCGCACCCGGTAAACTCTCGCAAAAACCAGTGTGTACCCGCGATGTCTGAACGCTCGTGCTGCGGGGTGCTACGAGCCAGTGAAAGCGCTCTCTGTGGGGAAGTTGACCGATCGCGCCAGAGTCCTTACCGCCTGCACAAATGATGGGAATGACTGCTAGGTGATTGCGAATCATTTCCAGATCCAACGTTGAGTCGATCGCCATCAAGCGCTGTTCATCAATTTCGATACGGGCTTCGAGGAATTTTTTCGTACCGCAGGAAACTATCGCCCCCACGTTGATAAACTCCTCGCGCTCAACTTTGGGAACGACGCGGATAATAGCGTAATCATAAAGAAATCGATCGGGCACTAATCGCTTCCTCCAAAAAAATATGTGGTGATTCTAGCCGATTTAGCAGGTACTCGATATAAGCATCCCGATGTTGATTGCTCTCACTGAAAGGAGAATCTCCCACCAGCCAAGTATCAGGAATTAGTTTAACAATGTTGCTAATGATGTCCGGGGTTAGCGTTTGAGTCATCTTTGAATTTGCCGCTTCCAGCGTACTGGCAAAACGCAGCAGAACGTGGTCTTTGATTGGCGGAAAACGATCGCGGCTGCGGGAGAGATAATCTTTCCAAGTGTGCTGGAAGTAGAGGGCTGCACCGTGATCGATCAGCCAAAGCCGGCGGTGCCATACCAGCATATTTGCATTGCGCGGCGTGCGATCGATGTTGGTCACAAAAGCATCGAACCAGACGATTTCTGAGGCCAAATCCGCCTCGGACTTACCCGCTATCGGGTCAAATGTGATGGAACCGGGGAGATAGTCGAGGGCGAGGTTGAGGCCCGCGCTTGCTCGGATCAAATCTTGAATTTCCGGGTCAGGCTCAGTGCGAGCCAGTTCGGGATCGAGTTCAACAAAGACGAGTTCGGGGATTGGGAGCCCGGAGGCGCGAGCAATTTCTCCCGCCACTAACTCCGCGATCAGAGATTTGGCTCCCTGGCCCGCACCGCGAAATTTGAGCACGTACATACCATCATCATCTGCTTCGACGATCGCGGGTAGCGACCCGCCCTCGCGCAAGGGAGTGACATATCTGGTAGCAGTGACTGTTCGCAAGCTGATACTCATGCTATTTTAGATTTTCTATTTGAGATTTTCGATGAGAAATCACTGATTTTATAAGGGTTTGGATCGCAGGTTTACAGTTGGATTCTTGATTTTAACTAAGACTGATGTTAAGTAGTCTGTTTACTAAACTGATGACTAAAAGGACACAACAATGTTGTGTCCCTACAGAATTTTGCCAAATCTTGCTTTGAGACAGTCATTAGTCATCAGTTATTAATCAACTAATAACTCATGACTAACCACTAATCAGTTGTACTAACGTGGTCGATTCTCTCTAATTGCCAGAGAATTTGGTTGCCTTCGCGCCGCACCCGCGAAACTACCCAATTTCGCCACACCCAATTGTCTCCGCGACTGGTGACAGCGCTGGCATTTACATCCATCAAATCAGCCAGTTCAGAACTGGTAATCAAGTAGCCTTTCGTCGCAACCTCGTCGGCGATGTGCAACGTTTCGATCAGATTGCGGAGGTCCTGAACCCTCACCTCGCGGGGCAAGTTCTCCAGGGTATCGGCAGTTGAATCCATCATGGTAGAGTTGGAGATCGGAAGGTCAGAAGTTATGACATAGGATTCTATCGTTTTGTTACCAGTTACGTCCGTTTCTTCCGAAACAATTGTGTTGTCAAAGTGTAGGGGCAGTGCCCCCGTGCCCGCCCTGGCCTCGTCTCCCGTTGGTTTCTGCTGTTGCAGTTCGGGAGTGAGATTGTGCGAGAAGCTGCGGGCGATTTCATCGCATCTGTCGTTGTAGAAGTCGCCGGAGTGGCCTCGGACGTGTTCCCACTTGATTTGTCGCGAATTCAGCTTGTCTAGCCGGTGCCAAAGGTCTTGGTTGACAACATCTTTGCCCGTTGAGGTTTTCCAGCCTTTATTTTTCCAGCCTTGAATCCATTTGGTGATGCCGTTTTTAACGTATTCGCTGTCGGTGTAAACGGTGACTGGTTCGGTTTGACCGGAATTGGCAAAAAATTCCAGCGCAGCGACGGCAGCCTGCATTTCCATGCGGTTGTTAGTGGTTTGGGGGTCTGCACCTCCGAGTTCGTGACACTTGCCGTCGGCGAAGCAAACTACTGCACCCCAGCCACCTGGGCCTGGGTTGCCGGAACAAGCGCCGTCTGTGTAGAGGCTTTTGATTTTGGGAGTTGTCATGAGCGAATTAATGTGTAATTTAGAGGTAAGTTGTTTGCAAGTGCAATAATTAAGGCAATTGAGATAGTTTTACTTCCTGCTATGAAAAATGCCAACTTAAAGATTAAAAAGGTTGCGCTATTTATTTGTCCCTTTTCTTTGTTAATTTTTAATACTTTCGCGCAAGCACAGCCCATAGTGCCTGCTGCTGACGGTACGGGTACTGTTGTCACCCCCAGCGGCAACCGCTATGATATCAACGGCGGCAGTTTGTCGGGAGACGGCGCGAATCTTTTTCACAGTTTTGGGCAGTTTGGCTTGAATGAAGGTCAAATTGCTAATTTTCTGACTAATTCGGCTATTCAGAATATATTAGCTCGAATTGCTGGCGGGGACGCTTCGCTAATTAACGGTTTAATTACTGTCACGGGCGGCAATTCTAATCTTTTTCTAATTAATCCTGCGGGGATTGTGTTTGGCCCGAACGCGAGTTTGAATGTGCCGGCGGCTTTTACAGCAACTACTGCTACTGGTGTCGGTTTTGGTTCAAATTGGTTTAATGCTGCGGGTACAAATAATTTTAGCGCCTTGGTTGGTACGCCAAATGCTTTTTATTTTGGTGCGGGTGTACCGGGAAGTATTGTTAATGCTGGCAATTTAGCGGTGACTCCTGGGCAAAATTTGGCTTTGCTTGGCGGTACGGTTGTTAGTACCGGGCAGTTGTCGGCTGCGGGCGGGCAAATTACTGTTGCTGCGGTTCCGGGAGATCAGGTTCTCCGCATTAGTCAACCGGGGCATTTGTTGAGTTTGGAAATAGCAACGGGCGGAAATTTTGGTAGTTTTCAACAGACTTTGAATCCTATTTCTTTGCCGCAGTTGCTGACAGGTACTGGGCAAAATCAGGCTGCGGGTGTTGCGGTTGCGGATGACGGTTCTGTGCGGCTTGTGGCTTCTGGTTTGCAGGTGAATTCTGGGGATGTGGCGATTGCTGCTAATGTGTCTGGGCTACCGCAGTTGAATGCGGGAAGTGCGAATTTATGGGCTGCGGAAAATCTCACGTTAGCGGGCGCTAGGCTGCAAACTACGGGGGATTTGAGTTTGCTGGGTGGGGATGCGGTGCGGGTCAGAGACAGCGCCCAGAATCCTTTTTTGGCGCAGGCTGGGGGGAATTTATACATTCAAGGCGATCGCACTATTGATATTCTCACTCAAAATGCGATCGGCGGCTTATCTCTTCCCCCGCAATTCCAAAGCGGCGGCAATTTGAGTTTGGTTAGCAACGGTGTTATTTCGGGGGATGCCCACTTTGTTTCGGGTGGCAATTTTTCGATTCGCAATTGGTCGGGAATGCCGGGAAACTTTGTCAGTTTATTTGACCCGATTATCAGTTCGGAAGGAGATGTTTTCTTTGGAGATTATACCGGAGTTTCGCTGAAAGTCGAGGCAAGGGGGAGCATTGTTGCTGAGGATATTACAATTACCGGCCCCGATATTGCATTGGGTAGGGAAAATGTGAGTGGTGATCCAGATATTGCTATTTTAACCAGCAGTCCGGCCTTAATTCTGCGGGCTGGAGTGGCAAATTTGCTAAATCCTGTTAGTAACAGTTTAGGTGAAGATTCAATATTTACAAGTCCACTTTTATCAAGCAATTTGATTTCTGTTGAAAATATTTCGGCAGGCGGGCCGGTGATTTTGTCTGCGCCGGGAAGTATCGCAACTAGAGATATTAATGGCGGTCAAATAAATCTCGAAAGCAGGGAAGCAGGAGTGCTAGTTGGGGGCAGATTAACGTCTAGTTCGATAATTAATATTCAAGCTAATGACAATATTATATTGACAAATGACATTTCTCGTGCTGATATCAACGGCAGTATTAGTCTGAATACTGTTCGAGGCAATA
This sequence comes from Microcoleus sp. D3_18_C4, assembly GCF_036702355.1. Taxonomy (NCBI): domain Bacteria; kingdom Bacillati; phylum Cyanobacteriota; class Cyanophyceae; order Oscillatoriales; family Microcoleaceae; genus Microcoleus; species Microcoleus sp. D3_18_C4. The sequence continues at coordinate 79,696 of NZ_JAUBTF010000028.1, read as the reverse complement.
TAGTAACAGGGTCGATCGATACTGGGACTTCCGGGGCGATCGAACTCACAGCTTTTGGCAATGTCAATTTTGGGACTTTGCAGGGATCTAATGTTAATGTTACCAGTAACTCCGGGGCATTGGGGGTTTTGAGGGATGCCAATACCATTGTGCCTAATACTACACCTGTCAATATCACAGCAACTGAGAATATCAATTTGACAGCTTTTAGGGATTTAACGGTAGGCAATCTCACCGCTGCGACTGTCAATGCTAGCAGTAGCAATGGGATTGTTAATACGGGGGCGATCGCTACTTCTGGAGATGTCAGAATTATAGCGGCACAGGAGGCAATAAACACAGGGGCAATAACTGTTAATCCTGTCGCCACAAATCCAGTTAATCCCATTATCCCTACAGTCAATCTGGACGCCCAAACTAATATTAGCGTTGATTCCATCAATGCTCCGGCGGCTAGGATTGCTTTGAGAGCAACCAGCAACTTAAATGCAGGGAGTTTGCTGGGGGGTTCAGTCGATCTCAATAGCGATCAGGGAAATATTGCGATCGGCAATACTACATCTCTTGGGAATATTAATATAATAGGTTCGGGAAATGTAAATTCAGGGGATTTGCTGGGAACAAAAGTTAATGTAAATAGCACTTCTGGAATTATTGATATTGGCTCCGCTACAGCGACAGAAAATACTGTCAATTTAACAGCGCTGCTGGATGTAACTTCAGGAGAGTTGCGGGGAGTAGGAGTTAATGTAACTAGCAATACGGGAAGTATTGATATTGGCAATACGGACGCTACAACAGGAAATGTCAGTTTGACAACTTCTGGCAATGTAAATTCAGGAGATTTGCGGGGAGTTGAAGTTGATGTCACTAGCAGCAGGGGAACTGTCAGCACCGGCAATATCGATGCTTTGGGAATTGTGAGGATTTTAGCCGGAAACGAAATCAGAATTGGGCGAATAAATGTTAATCCGATTGGGTTTGATAGAGCTCCGACAGTCACTCTTAATGCCCAAAATGATATCAGTGTTGCATCGATCAATGCTCCGGGTGGTAATGTTGAGCTCGCAACTCCGGGTTTAGTTCGAGTGACGGGTACTTTTAACCAAAACGCCACTCCTGTTAGCGTCTCGACTCTTGGTGGCACTCAACCCGGTACAGTTACGATCCGCCACGGCGGCGGCGATGTCAATCCGCCAATACCTTTTGCGGTGGGAGATGCGACGACTAACGGTACTGCTGGGGCGATCGCCAGCAATGCTTTAGGTACGATTACTCAAGGGCAATCTTTCATAAATTCTTACACTCAAGGCAATAGTGCGATCGTCACTACCAATCAACCAACCATCAACGAGCCCATAGATCAACCTAATCCTATAGATCAACCTAATCCCATAGATCAACCTAATCCCATAGATCAACCTAATCCCATAGATCAACCTAATCCCATAGATCGACCTAATCCCATAGATCGACCTAATCCCATAGATCGACCTAATCCCATAGATCGACCTAATCCCATAGATCAACCTAATCGCAATAACTCAAATTCCCCCCCAATATTACCAAGGGATAGATTTCCATTAGATAGAGGGCGATCGCTTTTTCCCGATCGCAACCAACCCTTTAGTCGCGAACAGCGGCAGAACCAAAACAGAATATCGCGAGATATAGGAAAACCCGGAGAAAGGATGCCCCCCGAAAGAATGCAATTTCCCAGAGGAATCAGAAATTTCATCGATTCAAAAATCCGAGATTCTGTTATTCAGTCAGCATTTCGCGGCGACATCGGCAGGAATTTGGAGGCAGGGAAAATATCGGCAGCTTTGTCTCTGCTGGACAAATCTTTCAGCCAAGAATTCGGGGAATATTTAGGCATCAACATCAGCAACGAGTTGGTATCCCCAGAGGAAATTCAAAAAAAGTTAGCATCCGTGGGTGCACAAACCGGCACGAAACCCAGCTTAATTTATCTGTTCTCGCAGCCCGAAGAATTAAATTTAATGCTGATAACTTCTTGCGGTGAAGTGGTTCACAAAAGTGTGCCGTCAGCGAACCGACAAGAACTTCTGAAAGTTGTAAATGAGTTCAGGGGTGAGATTACTAAACCGGGAGTGCGGGCTACTACGAGTTATCTACCATCTTCCCAACAGCTTTATAAGTGGATGATTGCGCCTTTAGAGGACAGTTTGAAAAGCTGCGAAACCGATACTATTTCCTTTGTTGTCGATCGAGGTTTGAGAGGTATGCCCTTTGCTGCTTTACACGACGGACAGCAATTTTTGGTGGAAAAGTACAATCTCAGCCTGATGCCCAGCATTAATTTAACAGATACTCGCTACGTCGATCTCAGAAATTCTCAAGTTTTAGCAATGGGTGCCTCGGAATTTTCCGAGTTGAATCCTTTACCTGCCGTTCCTGCTGAAATAGCGGCTATTTCCCGAGAGTGGCCGGGAGTTAGTTTTCTGAATGAGGATTTCACTTTGGAGAATTTGAAGCGACAGCATCAAAGCCGACCTTTTGGGGTTATTCACTTAGCTACTCACGGCGAATTTCGACCTGGAGTACCGAATAATTCTTTTATTCAGTTGTGGAATAGTCGGCTGCGACTGGATCAATTGCGGGATTTGAGATTGAATGATCCGCAGGTGAATATGTTAGTTTTAAGTGCTTGTCGGACTGCGGTGGGAGATGCACAGGCGGAGTTGGGTTTTGGGGGGTTGGCGCTGCAAGCGGGGGTGCAAACGGCTTTGGGGAGTTTGTGGTACGTGAGTGATGAAGGTACTTTGGGATTGATGAGTGAGTTTTACCAGCAGTTGAAGACGGCGCGAATTAAGGGGGCGGCGCTGCGACAAGCGCAAATTGCGATGTTGCGGGGAGATGTGCGTTTGGAGGGTGGCCGATTGCGGGGTTCGAGTCGGGGTGAGGGGGTGGAGTTACCAGCTTCGCTGCAAGGGTTTGCGGATTTAAAGTTGTCGCATCCTTATTATTGGTCGGCTTTTGTGATGATTGGGAGTCCTTGGTGATTAGTGATTAGTGATTTGTTATTCGTTGGATATCAATAATTTTGTGGGAAAAGTCGATCGCCCGCAAGCAAGTTCCGAGTGCGATCGCCCTGTTCACTATTTTTTATGCCGAGTCCGCCACCACCCGATCGCTTGATATCGTTTCCGATTGCACCGGAATTATTATATAGAGGACACGGCGCCAGGCCAATTTGTGTCAACTTAACGTCAAACCCGCAGTCCGCCAGAGGTTTAAACCCCTGGCGGTATTTGGGGTTAAGTGATATTTCGGATTAAATTGACACCAATCAATGGGCACTGACGTGTCCCTAAAAAAGCTTACTGTCGCACTTGCACCAAAGAAACCCGGTTTTTTTTTTACCAAATCTACTGACTGAAACGAAGTATTATCGTCAAAACCGGGTTTCTGGACTCCCATGCGTAAGTCCTACTGAACTAAAGCTTGCCGCTGAGCCTCCAACAATTCCTGAATTCCAGTTTCTGCCAAATCCAAAATTTGATTTAACTGACTCCGACTAAAACTTCCCTCTTCCGCAGTTCCCTGAATTTCGATGATATTTAAATCTCCATTCATTACCACATTACAATCAATTTCAGCCGCCACATCTTCAACATAATTCAAATCTAAAAACGGCTCGCCTTCCAAAAGTCCCACAGACACGGCCGCCACTTGACGAATAAGGGGCGATCGCACTAAATCACCTTTTTGCACCAACTTATTCAAAGCATCAGCCACAGCCACAAACCCGCCAGTAATTGAAGTCGTGCGAGTCCCAGCGTCCGCTTGCAAAACATCCGCATCGACAAGTATTGTGCGTTCCCCCAATAGTTGCATATCCAAGCACGATCGCAAACTGCGCCCAATCAACCGCTGAATCTCTTGAGTCCGCCCCGATAATTTCATAAATTCCCGCTCTTGTCGCTGCGGTGTAGATCCCGGCAACATTCGGTATTCCGCTGTCAGCCAACCTTGTCCGGTATTCTCCAGAAATTTAGGCACTCCCGGCTTGATTGTAACGCTGCAAAGTACCTGAGTATCGCCACTTTTCGCGAGCACGGAACCGCTAGCAAATTTGGTAAACTGTCGATCGAAACTAATCGGACGAATTTGATTTGGTAGTCTGCCATCGGGACGTTGGAAAGACATAATATTTAGGTGATTGGTAATAGGTAATTAGGCATTAAAACTTTAAAAGTTGGTATTAATATTCCGGTTTTTTTGATGCGGTAAATATGCAGTCATTCAATCTAAAATCTAAAATCTAAAATCTTATGCCGATTGGCCCTTAGCATCGATTAATTTGAGAATATCCTGCTGGACTTGTTGTGGGGATTGATCGCCATCAATAGTTAACAGTTTGTTGCGGTATTCGTAATACTCTAAAAGAGGAATAGTGCGTTCGTGGAACAAATCAAGCCGACGCTGTAAAATTTCAGGGTGGTCATCCGCTCGATCGCGATCGAGCGACCTGCTCAGCAAAACCTCGATCGGCACTTTCAGCCAAACTGCCCAATCTAGCTCCTGCGCCAAATCCTCTAATAAAAAATCCAACTCCTCAGCTTGAAAAGCCGTTCGCGGATAGCCCTCCAACACCCAGCCATTAAAGACATCCCACAGCAGCAGTCGGCGGCGAAAGAATTGAATCATAGTTGCGTCGGGAACTAATTCCCCTCTTTCGACATAAGACACCGCCAGCTTGCCTAAATCTGTGTCTTCTGCGATCGCCTCCCGTAGAATGTCCCCCACAGCCAGCAAAGGAAGGCTCAAATTGCTGCACAGTAGTTCAGCCTGCGTTCCCTTTCCCGCTCCTGGCCCTCCCAGAATCACCACTCTCACAGTCTCTGCTCCTAGTGCCGCGACATTCAAATTTTACGCGATGTGTGTACCTTTTCTTCAAAGCCCTGGACGCCGCAAGACTCTCATCACCTTGGTTTTTCACCCTATAACTGTATAAATGTCAAGCTCCACGCCGTATTTTGGTAAAAAACCCCGTTTCTGCCTAAGTGCTAATTGAGTTCAAAAATCGAACAAACGACTGCGAATGCCACTGCCGCGAGCTTTTGACAACTTGTATATATAGTGTTTGATCCGATGTGCACTCGGCCCCGTACACTATATATTGTCAAGCAGGCTTCAGCCACGCCAAGGTCGGAGCTGCACTCAAGACTTAGTTGCTGATTAAATATTGCCCTATGGTTGCTCAGTTACAAACCCCTAAACTCAATTTAACCCACAGCTTGCCCTACACAGTTCAAGGGCTGGTGCAAGTCTTTACAGGCCCGCACCGCTGCTTTTTTACCAGTGTCATGGCTCAAGCCCTCAGAATTGCAGGACAGGGAGCTCCCGTGCTGGCGGTGCAGTTTCTCAAAGGGGGAATTAATCAAGGGCACCAGCATCCGGTGCGGCTGGGGCAAAATTTAGATTGGGTGCGCTGCGATTTGTCACGCTGCATTGAGAATGCCGACTTAGATGAGCTGGAGACGCGATCGATCGAACAATTGTGGCAGTATGTTCAAAATGCGGTGTGCGAAGGCCGTTATTCCTTAGTTATTCTCGATGAATTGAGTTTAGCGGTTAATTTGGGCTTGATTCCCGAAGCCGAAGTGGTGGCATTGATTGACAACAAGCCGCATCATTTGGATATGATTTTTACCGGGCCATCCATGCCCCAAAGAATTTTGGATGTTGCCGACCAAATTACTGAAATTCGCCGCAGTTAAGGAAAATGATTCAATTTGCGATCGCCTGTTTAGCGATCGCATTTTTTATGTAAAAAAACAGTATCTAAAAAAAAAGGCGATCGCTTAGCTCAAAGAGCGATCGCACGCTGATCAATTTACCAGCGACGTTACGCTTGAACTACCGGATCGAAGACAACACTCAATCGATCCGCCGGCACCATCCGCTTGAGAATTTTCAAATGACCGTCTGCATCAGACCAACTGCGAAACTCACCCACAACCACCTTTTCCACATTTGGAAGCGAGCGAACTATAGTCCACGGCTTGAGACGTTTTTCTTGCAACATACTAAATAAATCTCCTTGGTAAATTGGAGCCAAAGCCAGTCCCCATGGTTTGCCACCGCCCAGGGCTGGCTTTTGACTTTGCAAACTTGCCCTTCTCTAAGAACATAGCACAAAAAAAATGGTTTGTGATTATATCTTATTTTCCCCTTTTTTTAGAGCTAATTTCTACATAACAAATGATTAAACTCAAAACTTGTTAACTCTTTAATTCGCAACTCAAAACTATTTCATGACTAACACTTCGACTTCGCTTGGGGTGCAGTCTGACTAATAAATTCTGCCTTCTACCTTCTACCTTCATTCTACAAATCCCGCCGCGACAGCAGAAACCAGATCCCACCCAAACCCAAAACACCGCACAAAACCCCGCCTTCCCATCCAAAAACAGTCCCCCCCGGCAAATGTCCAGGCTTTGCTTTAGAAGTAAAATTCAGCTCTGAATAGTATACCCACTGGCTGTTAACCCGCCAGCCCACTCGATCGCCAAACTTCTCCCAAACTGTAGCATCATAAACACCAGGCTTTCCCCCCAACTTGAGCCACAAACCCTTTTGCACAGAAAAACCGAATCTGCGGTGACTGTGCCGCACCCAAAGTTGATCGATAGTCTGCAAATCCTTAGCTGGAAACTTCCTAATATCTTCCTCACTCAAATAACCCCGTGAATTTTGCTGCATCACCTCCAGCATTTTCACAGAAGTTTCCTCATCAGCACCACGCCAATTTTTAGCAGCCAGCAGCCTGGCCAAGTGAGAATAATCAATACCTTTTTCCGACTCTAAATTCACAGAAACTAGCTGAGTATCAGTCACAGGTTGAGTCGGAACCGAAGGACTAACAACAGTTGCCTGCTGCGACTTTTCCAGGACTGGGACAACAACAACAGGAGGTTTTAAAGCATCCAAAACTTCCACAGCCGATTTGTAGCGATCTTTAACATATTCCTGAATCAACTTATCTAAAACCTGACCTAAATCGTCGCTAATTTGTGTTCCTTTTGGCAAAGCCTCCCTCCAAAGCCACCGGCCTTCAAGCGGATCGTAAAGGTCATCGTGAATGTCCCCGTAGATATCCAGATAAGGCATAACAGAAGTCAGCAAGCGAATGCAAGTCACCCCCAAACTATAAAGGTCGCTAGCAGGAACAGCCCTACCGTGACGCTGTTCTAGAGCCGCGTAGCCAGGAGTTCCCAACTTAGTTCCTGTTTTGGTCGGAGCAGCAGCTACTACCTGTTTAGAAACCCCAAAATCTATCAGCACTAACTTACGATCGCGAGATCGGCGGATCACATTCTCAGGCTTAATATCACGGTGAATTACATTTCGGTCGTGAACAAACTTCAATAAAGGCAACAAATCTAACAGCAGTTCGCAAGTTTTGATTTCGCTATAAGCACCGTACTTATCTAACTCATCCTTTAAATTATTGCCATCAATAAACTCTTGGACTAAATACAAGCGCCCATCTTCCTCAAAATAAGAAATTAACTGAGGAATTTGCGGGTGCTTCAGTTCGTATAACCGCCTTGCCTCTTGTTCAAACAGTCGAACATATTTTTTAAAATGACCCGGTTTCCGCTGAAACTCTTGAGGGGGTGACAACTGTTTAATCACGCACAATTCCTCAAATTTTCCATGATTAACAGCTCGGAAAGTCCTGCCAAATCCCCCATCGCGTAGCGGTTCAGTTGCTGAATAAAGGTCTTTTAGTAGCAGCTTTGAACCACAATTAAGACAATACTTTGTGCCTGGTGGGTTCTGACGCTTGTCTCTTGGGCAATCGAGATTAAGGCAGTATGTCATATATTAAAAAAATGCGAACAAAATTATACTCAGGGTTTTATATTATTCAAGAGTCCGATCGCGAGCTGGTTTTTCTAGGGGCGAGACCTCGAACCTTACGGAGGCGACAGCCACCCTCGCGATCAGAGGGGGCGCTCTCACCAGACTGCCCCTGAGCAAGTATAACTCTCTTGAGGGTTTGACCTCAAACTCGAAGTCCTCATCTAACCTTAGACTCCCCTGCGTGCAATACATTTGATTTAGCGGTCAAAGAGCCACCAGATCAAACAGAAATAGTAATTTATTACCAGCCGCGTGAGTTCTGCAACGCCAAAAAAACTGAGGATTCTGCCTGAGATATAATTTTATTACCAGAGAGAAGCACACTAACGGGAGCCACAGCTTCCGTCAACTTCGATCGGCTTTAATATTTTAGCAGCATCAATTATTACCTAACCAGACGGAATCAACAATCCAAAACTCCCCAACAAACGCACGTTAAAATAAAGACTAGCTTCCGCGATCGCAATCCGAGCGCCACCAGACAATTAGCCAGTTTTCCCTCTTTCCTTTTTTCAGCTATTACCAGTTACATCTATTTCCATAGGTCTACTTAATTAGGAACCGTCAGTGACACCAAAACTACAGCCCTCTCCCACTCCAAACTCCCGCAAAAAATCACCAAAAGTCCCCTGGTTCGAGCGGTTCATGGCACTGGTTGCCCTAGGAAATTTAAGCCTAATATTATTTGACATAACTTACGTCCCCGGGCGAGATTTCTACCTCCGGCAACTGCCAGTTCTAACTCAAGTATACGACCCATTTAAAGGAATTAAACCCCACCGAGACACCCAGCAATATCTAGAAACCTTAGAAGAATTAAAAATTCAAGTAGTGCAAACAGGATTGCCCTCTCCCCAAGTAGCAGCCAAATTGCAGGAAATAAACAATCTGAGCGCGAAAATGATCGACGAAGATCCCTTTCGAGTAGCATCAAAAAGTGGCACCCTAGAAAAAATCAAAGACCGGATGCGCGATCGCGTCCCGAATCCGCAAGACTCCGCTAAACAATCATTCCAAAGATTCTGGAGCCAAGACTATTTAAACAAACAAGGCTGGCAAAAAGAAATCAAGTGGTTTGACGCCAAAATCAAGCCATTAATCGCCACCAACTATTTCCGCGAGATTGGAGAAAACGGTGAATTCACCGATAACTTCTGGCTAATCGACCTGCCATTCATTGCCATATTTGCGATCGAATTTCTAGCCCGTACCTACTTGATCAGCCGCCGCCACCGCAGCGTCACTTGGCGATCGGCCATGCTCTGGCGATGGTACGACATCTTCCTGCTGCTCCCATTCTGGCGCCTGTTGCGAGTATTACCCGTCACAATTCGCATCCACCAAGCCAAAATGCCGGATCTCCAACCCATACGCACCCAAATCAGCCGAGGTTTCGTCGCCAACTTCGCCCAAGAATTGACCGAAGTTGTAGTAATTCAACTGATCAATCAGATGCAACAATCAATTACCACAGGCGAACTGGCTCGTCAACTATTTCAATCTAAAAAACAGCGCTATCTAGACATCAACAATATCAATGAAATAGAAGCGATCGCCACCCATCTCGTGCAAATAACCGTCTACAAAGTCCTTCCCCAACTTCAGCCAGACCTAGAAGCCCTTCTCCGGTACAATATTGAAAGCTTCCTCAAACAATCCCCCCTCTATCAAGGATGGAAGCAAGTACCCGGCTTGGGAAACCTGCCCGAACAGCTAGCACAGCAATTAGTTGCAGAACTCTCAAAATTAGTCACTCTCGGCCCCCAAGATGCCTACGAAGCCTTCAAAATCGCCAGCGAAGACCCCATAAGCATCAAACTCTCAAGCCAGCTAGTCCAACATTTCGGGCAAGCTTTAGGAACCGAACTGCAACAGCAACAAACCTGGCAAGAAATACAACTGCTGCTGTGCGACTTCCTAGAAGAGTTCAAAATCAACTACATTCAGCGGTTGAGCGAAGAAGACTTCGAGAAAATTTTAGAACAAGCCAAAGAACTGCAACGGATAGCCCCGCGTTAGGGCGTGTCATGACTCGGAAGTCCGCAAACCGTTCGGGCAAGTCTCCCCACGCGATGCCCGCGCGGTAGCGGTACAAAACCGCTTCCACGAACAACCGATTGTAGGCACGCTATCCCCCCACAGCAACTTCTCCTCCGCGCCACAAATCTTTGATCCTTTCCCACTGTTAATCCCGTAGGGCATAACGCTGGCTTTTTACGGCGATCGAATCCTTCTAGTCGGCTGTATCTCTCCTTTACCTTCCTTTACATTAACTGATGACAAACCCTAGCCTCTAGGATTTGAAAAAGCTTTAAATCCTTGCCAGCCCTGTGTTTACCTCTAATACCAAATTCACTATTAAGCTTAGATAGTTTCCCAGAATTAAAACAATAGCCCTAACCCTCTTGTGTGTCATAATCCCCTCTGCTCCAGCGCTCTACTTATTTTTTTCTTCCCCAATTAGCAATTAGCAATTACCCTGCTGTAACTCCTGCAAATGAAACTTGCTGGAATTGTAAAGTTTCATGTGCGATGGCATTCTCTACCAGAGTTATCTGCAGGGTTGTGCATCACATCTTCAGCGCGGTAGTGAGTTAGACCGCCGTTAGGGTTCTCACCGGCCTGGGCTGTCATGTTGTTAGCGAGAAAGGTCATTTTTTTTAGACGTAGATTATATCAATTTATATGTAAGTTTGATGATATTCTACTTTTTAGAGTCAATCTGTAAAGTAAAGTTAAAAACTACTACAACTAGCTCTAAACCAAGTAATCTATTAGATATGATTGCTAACTGGTTTCCTAAAGGCTAAAAAAAATTACCAATGCTAGAAAAAAATCAGGTGCGTCAGTATCTTTAGTCCGATTTTATTATACCCATTCCAGAAAAAAATACGTAAGTAGCCATTCTTGTTTAAGCAAGTTACTGTCTCAAACTTTTCACTAACTATTATAGATTGCTTTTCAATATATATTTCCTCAGCCTCATTTCACTAAATCCTCTGAGATTTTTTAGCCAACTCCTTACCCCAGGAGTAACACCAATCAATGTCACAGACCTCTGCAACCACTTTCCTGTCAAACCGTTTTAAAAAAAAGGTGTCCCTGCGCCTAATTTTAGTATTCCCATTCGTTCTGCAAATATTTGTCGCCGTCGGGCTGACAGGCTGGCTATCCTTACGCAACGGGCAACAAGCAGTCAACGAAGTGGCCAGCCAGTTGCGGAGTGAAATTACGGCCCGCATCCAGCAGCAGCTCAACACATACCTAGACACAGCCCCTCGCGTCAATCAACTAAATGCCAATGCCCTTCGACTAGGGTACTTAAATCCCGACGAATTGGAGAGTACGGAGCGCTATTTGTGGGAGCAAATTCAAGTCTTTCCTTCTCTGCCCAATATGGGTTTTGCTAGTAAAACTGGAGAATTCATTGCCATTGAACGCCAAGAGAATGGCAAAGTAGTTTTTAAAATAGCAGACAAAGAGCATCGGAATGAACTTCATATTTATGAATCTGATAGCAAAGGCAATCAAACGAAGCTCTTAACAGTCTCCCGCAACTACAATATACTCAGCCGTTCATGGTATAAAGACAGTGTACGCTTAGGCAAACCCACATGGAGCGAAATTTTTTCGCTTATAGGTCAGAAAACACTCTCGCTTCCTACCGGACATCCAGTTTATGACGAAAGTGGCGAGCTGCGCGGGGTATTCGTTGCTAATTTTCTGATCTCTTTCCTCAGTGACTTCCTGCACAGCTTAAACATCGGTCGTTCGGGACAGACATTCATTATGGAACGTTCGGGACTCCTAGTAGCCAGTTCAACTCTCAAAGAACCATTTATCACCAACAAAGACACGCTCGATCGCCTGAATGCTTTAGATAGCACAGATGATTTAATTCGGCGGACAACAGCCCATTTAAAAGAACGCTTTGGCGACCTCACTAAAATTAATAGCTCTCAACAATTGGATTTTACGATCGCCGGCCAGCGGGAATTCCTCCAAGTTATGCCCTTTCAGGATAGCCGAGGATTGGACTGGCTGATCGTCGTCGTCGTTCCTGAAAGCGATTTCATGGATCAAATTAACGCCAATACCCAGACTACCATTTTGTTGTGTTTGGGAGCCTTGGCGCTGGCTACCGTTCTGGGAATCTTAACCGCACGCTGGATTACCAGCCCGATTCTCCGTTTGAGCGAAGCTTCTAGGGCGATCGCAAGTGGCGACTTAGAGAAAAATGTGCAGGTAAAAGGCGTAGAAGAACTCGAAGTTCTGGGGCAGTCTTTCAACCTTATGGCACAACAGTTGCGCGAATCCTTTGAGGCGCTAGCCAAGACCAATTCCGAGCTAGAAATCCGAGTAGAAGAACGCACCGCTGAACTCACGGAAGCCAAACAAATCGCCGATAGTGCAAACCAAGCTAAAAGTGAATTTTTAGCGAATATGAGTCACGAATTGAGAACACCACTCAATGGAATTTTAGGATACGCTCAAATCCTAGAACGCTCAAAAACGATGGCTCCGAAGGAACTCCAAGGCATCAGTATTATTCACCAGTGTGGCTCCCACCTGTTAACCCTGATCAATGACATCTTAGACCTCGCTAAAATTGAAGCCCAGAAATTGGAACTGTACGAGAAAGATTTCCATTTTCCTTCCTTTTTGCAAGGAGTCGCAGAAATCTGCCGCATCCGAGCCGAACAAAAAGGAATTGCTTTTGTTTATCAACCCAGTTCTGAAATGCCTGTTGGCATCCACGCTGACGAAAAACGCTTGCGACAGGTACTCATTAACTTACTGAGCAATGCAATTAAGTTTACCGACGGTGGAGGGGTGACTTTTAAGATAGAACATCTGGAAAAGGGGACAGGTGCAAAGGTACAAAGCCATAACCAAAAGCCAGCCTCACCAATTCACAAAATTCGGTTTCAAATAGAAGATACTGGCCTTGGTATGACACCAGAACAATTAAAAAAAATATTTTTGCCTTTTGAACAGGTAGGAGATAGCAAGCGTCAGGCGGAAGGAACCGGACTCGGTTTAACAATTAGCCAGAAAATTGTTGAAATGATGGGTAGTATCATTCAAGTAAAAAGTCAGTCAGGACGAGGCAGTGTTTTTTGGATAGATTTGGATTTACGGGAAGCGACAGACTGGGCAAATACAACCACGATTGCCAACCACAGAAAGCTGGTTGGCTACCAAGGTAGAAAGCAAAAAGTTTTGGTTGTGGATGACAAATGGGAAAACATCTCGGTCATTGTCAATCTCCTGGAACCCCTCGGCTTTGAAGTAACCGAAGCTAAAAACGGTCAAGAAGCTTTAGAAAAAATAGAAGAGTGTAAGTTTGATCTGATTATCACTGACTTGGTGATGCCAGTGTTAGATGGCTTTGAGATGATGCGCCGTATCCGAAATTTGTCACACTATAAAGACCTAGCAATCATTGCTTCATCTGCCAGTGTATTTGCTACCGATCAACATAAAAGTTTGGAGGGGGGAGCAAACGATTTTCTCGGTAAGCCAGTGCAGGCAGAAGAGCTATTTGAGATGTTGCAAAAGTATTTAAAACTTGAATGGATATATGACGAACAAAAAAATGAAAAAATCAGTAATATTCCCTTTTCCTCTGATCCTCAATCACTTTCTGAATCCAATTCTGTAGTTGCTCCCCCGCCCGGAGAAATTGAACTCCTACTTGAACTGGCGATGAGAGGCAACGTGAAAGGAATTGTGAAGCGCAGCGAACACATAGAGAAATTGGATCAGAAATTTGTTTCCTTTGCTGTTGAGCTGCGCCAGTTAGCCCAAGGCTATCAGGTCAAAAAAATCAAAGAGTTTATTACATCCCACAGAATAGAAAAAGAATGAAGGCAACAAATATGGAAACAAGTAGCATCTTAATCGTCGATGATAATCCTAGCAATCTGGACGTGCTTTCTGAAGCTTTAGCGGGTTCGGGATGGGAGATATTGGTAGCAACTGATGGCGAAACTGCCATCGAACAGGCTGAATATACTCAGCCTGATTTGATTCTGTTAGATGTAATGATGCCAGGAATTGACGGGTTTGAAACCTGCCATCGCCTGAAGGAAAGTCCGTTGACGAACGAAATTTCGGTAATTTTTATGACTGCTCTTTCTGACATAGGAGATAAGGTCAAAGGCTTTAATCTAGGGGCTGTGGATTACATTACTAAGCCCTTTGACCAAAAGGAGGTGTTAGCTCGCGTCAATCTCCATTTAAAACTGCGTTCTCTTACTAAAATTCTTGCAGATCAAAATCTGCTTCTCAAACGGGAAATAGAAGACCGGCTCGCAGCAGAAGCAGCGTTACATCAGCTCGCGCAGGAGTTAGAAAAACGGGTAGAAGAACGAACGGCGGAACTTTCTCAAGCTTTGGATAATCTTAAAAAAGCTCAAGTGCAAATAGTTCAAAGTGAAAAGATGGCTTGCCTTGGTCAACTTGTAGCTGGGGTGGCTCACGAAATCAACAATCCAGTTAGTTTTATATCCAATAATATCCCTATTGCCAAGGAATATATTGCTGATTTAATCGGGATGACTCGGCTTTGCCAGCACAACGTTACTTCAACATCAGAATTTGAGGATAAGTGCCAAGAGATTGAGTTAGATTTTATTGTTGAAGATTTGCCAAAAATTATTGATTCAATGGCGGTAGGAACAGAGCGACTTTACAATCTTTCTATGTCACTGCGTAATTTCTCTCGGTTGGATACATCGGCACTAACGCCAGTGAATATTCACGATGGGCTAGATAGTACCCTGTTGATTTTAGGTCATCGATTGAAAGGTAAAGGCACTCGCCCAGCTATTAAGGTTATTAAAGAGTACGGCGAATTACCGCTGGTCGAGTGCTATCCTGGGCAAATTAATCAGGTGTTTATGAATGTATTAGCGAATGCAATTGATGCTTTAGAAGAGTCTACGATCAGTTGTCCGCTCTGCGGGGAAAAGCAACAGAGCAATGACAACCCACAGATTCGGATCTCCACTGAAATGCTTCAGGGCGACAGAGTTGTGATTCGGATTGCTGATAATGGGCTGGGGATAACGCCGGAGATAATGCAGCATTTATTTACGCCGATGTTTACTACAAAATCAGTGGGTAAAGGAACAGGTTTAGGCTTGTCTATTAGCCGTGAGATTGTAGAAGCAAAACATGGTGGTACGCTGACCTGCATTTCCTCGCCCGAATGGGGAGTAGAGT
Source organism: Microcoleus sp. D3_18_C4 (assembly GCF_036702355.1). Taxonomy (NCBI): domain Bacteria; kingdom Bacillati; phylum Cyanobacteriota; class Cyanophyceae; order Oscillatoriales; family Microcoleaceae; genus Microcoleus; species Microcoleus sp. D3_18_C4. Next base: position 64,567 of record NZ_JAUBTF010000028.1, on the reverse strand, counting down.
TTGTAATTGAGCTTCCTATTCAGCATTAGTAATGGGGATTTTTTATGGTGAATCTTAGTTTGGCTGTTTGGTCAATATACTGTTAATTTGACGATCGCCCATGTCGAATCTACCAATCACCCTCACTGTCAGACTCTTCGCCACCTATCAAGAAGCAGAGGGCTTGTCCGAACTAAAATTAGAATTTCCCAAAGAAACTCCCATATCGCAAGTCCTAAAACGCCTGAGTGCCACTCCCCCACTGTTCTAGGATCGATCGCACCCGATCACGGTATCCACCAGGAATTTGCCCTCGCCCCACTCCAAAACGGCGATCAAGTCCTCCTCATTCCCCCTGTCAGCTTTTCCCTTCTGCCCTCGGACAGTCGGCCGATGCCGATCGGTTTGTCACCGGGCGGGCGATCGAGCTAAACTGAGAACTGAGGCCTCCCTTCGATCGGAAGAAGTCCTCAAACTTCTTGGAAGAAATTGTTTTACCTAGGAGTGGGTCAAGCCCACTTTTTTTGTTGCATTAGTCGCAGGAAAAGAGCTCAGGGCGTCTGACTTGCAAGTTGAGGACTGATTTAGTAGGGGTACCCCCCCGCTTGAGATCCCCTGCTGGGATGTTGGGTAAGTCCCAAAGTTGAAGACGAAAGTCGCAGCCACCTAATCAAACCACCTCAAAGCCAAGCAATCTCAACACCAAATTTTTCCTTGCCCGTGTCCGAGTTCAGGAGTTTTAACTTAAGTATTCGATATGACTCATCCCCTAATCCCACAAATCATTGACTTAGCTACCCCCGTTGCGGAAACACTGGGATTGGAAGTAGTGGGAGCAGTGTTTCACACCAACCAAAATCCTCCCGTCTTGCGGGTAGACATCCGCAACCTCCAACAAGACACTGGTTTAGCCGACTGCGAGCGCATGAGCACAGCCCTCGATGCTGAGTTAGAGGCAGCCGACATCATACCCGATGCCTACGTGCTAGAGATTTCCAGTCCCGGAATATCCCGATTGCTCAGCAGCGATCGAGAATTTATTACCTTTAAAGGTTTCCCCGTGACAGCCAAAACCACCGAACCGGACTCGCGAATCAAAGAGTGGAAAGGACTACTCCTGGGCCGAGATGAAACAGCGGTTTATCTCAATCAAAAAGGGCGACAGGTTAAAATTCCCCGCCCTCAGATTGTCAAAGTTGAATTAGACGAAGGCAAGGAGATGTAAAGGGAAATTTTGAGTTTTGAGTTTTGAGTTTTGAGTTTTGAGATTGCCTCGCAGCAAGCTGAAAACGCTTGGCTGCGAGTTAATTTTTAACAATCATATCTGTAGCAGCGGGTTGAACAGGGACAACAAATAAATTGTTACAGCAACGATTTCCCCTAATCCTATTCAGGAACTCATCACTCCTCTGTCATCACTTCTACTTGAAAATTCCCCAGTACCAATTACCGATTACCAGTTACTTATTACCACAGCAAAAAAGGAGTGTTTTATATGTCAATGGTTCCCCTGCCCGGACTAAAAGAAATGGTCGAAGGTATTAGCAAAGAACGCAATTTACCTAAACACGCCGTCCAAGCAGCCTTGCGAGAAGCCCTGCTCAAAGGATACGAACGCTACCGCCGTACCCAAAAACTCGATCACTTCAGCGAAGAATACTTCGACAACTTTGATGTAGAACTCGACGCCGAACAAGAAGGTTTCCGCGTTTTAGCCAACAAAACTATTGTCGAAGAAGTCATCAATCCCGATCACGAAATCTCACTTTCGGAAGTGCAAGAAGTAGCTACGGAAGCTCAGCCTGGGAGCATCGTGCTCGTAGACGTAACACCAAATCAAAAAGAATTTGGTCGCATGGCCGCGATCCAAACCAAACAAGTTCTAGCTCAAAAACTGCGCGATCAACAGCGCAAAATGATTCAAGAAGAGTTTAAAGATTTAGAAGAAACTGTTCTTCAAGCAAGAGTGCTGAGGTTTGAGAGGCAGTCGGTAATTTTAGCAGTTACCAGCAGCTTCGGTCAGCCAGAAGTAGATGCCGAACTCCCTAAGCGCGAACAGTTGCCCAACGACAATTACCGGGCCAACGCTACATTCAAGGTTTATCTCAAAAAAGTAGGCGAAGGCTCAACTCGTGGGCCGCAGTTACTTGTTTCTAGAGCCGACGCAGGTTTGGTGGTTTACCTGTTTGCTAACGAAGTACCAGAAATAGAAGACGGGGTGGTGAGGATTGTCGCCGTGGCCAGGGAGGCAAATCCGCCCTCCCGGCACGTCGGCCCCCGGACTAAAATAGCAGTTGATACTCTCGATCGCGACGTAGACCCCGTAGGAGCCTGCATCGGAGCGCGGGGATCGCGGATTCAGGTAGTAGTCAACGAATTGCGCGGCGAAAAAATCGACGTGATCCGCTGGTCTCCAGACCCAGCAACTTATATTGCTAACGCTCTGAGTCCCGCTAGAGTAGATGAAGTGCGTTTAGTTGCTCCAGAAGGCAGGAGAGCTCACATTTTGGTCGCTGAAGACCAACTGAGTCTTGCCATTGGCAAAGAAGGTCAGAACGTCCGTCTCGCAGCCCGCCTGACAGGTTGGAAAATCGATATCAAAGATATTGCTAAGTACGATCGCGCCGCCGAAGACAGCAAATTGGCAGCAGAAGCAACTAGGCTCGAAGAACTAGCAGGCGACTACGACGCAGACGAAGCAGGCTACTACGACGAGGAAACCGCAGAATTTGAGGAAGAGGAGGCAGCCGCGACGGAGGAAACCGAAGCTGCAGTCTAAAAACTGTGACATTTACCGAAGAAGAATTCAGAATTCAGGAGCCAGAATCCAGCATGGGTTGTGTGCGACAGGATGGAGAATCGAGCTTTAAAGCCCCCGATTTTAATCGTGGAGCCGAAAAAATTCTTTCCGTGACCCTTACCCCTGACTTGGGGCATGGCGTATTTTGAATTCTGAATTCTGTCTTCTGACTCCTTGTCATAAGATTTTCTATCTTCGCCAGACAAGGAGGATTTGTCCCCTACTTCCCCTCTCACAAGAAATGAAACCGAACTACCGGTGCTGTGCAAGTTGTCGAAAAATAGCTCCTAAGGAAGCTTTTTGGCGAGTAGTCAGGCTCTATCCTTCTCATCAGGTACAATTAGATCGTGGCATGGGCCGTTCTGCTTACCTTTGTCGGGAAGCAGAATGCCTCAAAGCAGCTCAGAAAAAAAATCGACTTGGGCGATCGCTCAAAGCGCCTGTGTCTGACGAACTGTACCAAACACTTTGGCAGCGTTTAGCCACATCTGACTGTACATCTTACTCTGGCCTAGCCGGACGAAAAACCGACAATAGTTCGGCATCGACTGTATAAACCCTCTTGGCAGCCCTACCAGTAATTACCGGTAGCGCCAGCTATAAAACCCCAATCCGATCTGCCCACCAGTCTGGAAAGATTTGTGTCAGATTAGATAAGGGTAGGGTACTAGCAGAGGTATCCTCAAGGTGGAAAGGCAAACTTTGAAGCTTGAGAGAGTGGGTTTTGCCAAAACTCAGACTTCGGAGTTCCAAGTTCCCAAACAGACTTGAGAATTCTTCAACCGCAGACTTCAGCGAGTTGCATCTTTTAGATAAAATTGCTGAGCGAGTACCAAAACCCCGATTCCTGACACTGAATCAATCACACCGAATGATGTCGTCATTAGCACAAAAAATCACAATGTAAAAACTGGTTGGCACAAAAGAGGGCAGAGTGGATGAACAACGGCAAAGTAAGAATTTACGAATTATCACGGGAACTAAATTTGGATAATAAAGACATCTTGGCAGTTTGCGAGCGGCTCAATATTTCAGTCAAGAGCCACAGCAGCACAATTACAGAATCCGAAGCAGAGCGCATTCGCAAAACGGCGGAAAAATACGTAGCCAGTAGCCACTCTTCCCCCGGCAAGCCAGCTCCACCCGAAAGAGCAGCAGCGCCATCTAGAGAATCTGGCCCTCACCCTAACGACCAACAAAAAAAGCAGCAAATTTTAGAAATACGCAGTCCAAAAGTACGACCGGCTGGTGCAAACTCCCAGCCTGCAGGCAACGAGGAGAACCAAAATCAGCCGGCGGCAACCGTGGCAACTCCTCCCAAGTCGCCTGCAGCTCAACAACTCCAGCCTCCCGCTAAACCGAATATCAATCGACCTGTACTGTCGAAGCCAAATGTCGCTGTGTCGGCGGCTCCGTCAGAAGTGTCGGAAAATGTAGGTGCGATCGCCCCGGAAACCACTGCCCAGGCTCAGGCACCTGCGGCACCTCAACCGCCCTCGGAAAAGGCTCCAGAACGCACCCCGCAACCACCGATCGCCCCCCCTGCGCCGTCGGCAAAACTCACGTCGCCGCCCGTCAGAGGGGCGTCCGAGTCGGCTAGCCGTACCCCACAAAATCTGGGGAACAAGCCGGTACTCAAACTTGCAAAAACCGAGCAAGAGCAATCAGGACAGTCAGAAACTCTGGAAGCGCCGGCTAAACCCAGCCGCCCCAGCAGACCTGCACCGGGAGCTCCTACCGAATCTCGCGACGCGCAAAGACCGCGCCGGGAAGGCGCTGGTGGTCCAGTCAAAACTCAACTTGCCGATCGACCCCAGCCCGGTGGCCCGCGCCGGAGCCTTGCCCCCGCAACGTCAGCTACCGGGCTGCGTAGCCGCGGCGGTGACACCGGAGCCGCAGGGGATGACACTGATGACAATGAAGAAGATAATACGCCGTTGCTGGGGATTACTCTCCTCGAAAGGCCCTCTCTCCCTCGTCCTGCCAAAAAGACATCGGTCATTTGGGAAGAAGATGATGACGAAAACTCAGATGCTGCCAAAGCTGCCAAGGCTGTTAAGGCAAAACGTTCTCGCCTCAAACCAATAGATGAGGATGACGACGACTTAGAAAACGGCTTGGATATGCCAGCACCAGTCACGGTCAGCCTGTCCCTAGCCCGCCCAGCTAAAGCGAAGTCACAAGCAGCACCCAAGTCAACACCAACTCCGGGCGCACCCGGAAGCAGTGGAAAAAATAAAAGACCGGGCCCTTCTCACGATAAAAGTTCTTCTTCTGGTTCTAGTGGGGGACGCGGCAACCGGGGCAAAACAGCCGAAGCGAAGGTAGAACGTCCAGAAAAGCTGCTGCTGAGCAGACCGATGACCGTTCAGGAACTAGCCATTACTTTGGCAGTTCCCGAAACCGAAATTATTAAGCGGCTGTTCTCTAAAGGAATTGCGGTAAATATTACCGAAACCCTGGACATTCCAGCGGTGAGGATGGTAGCCGAAGAAATGGGCGTAGAGGTGGAAACCCCAGAAAAAGTAGCCCCAGCTATCAAAGTGATCGAGATGCTGGACGCAGCGGATTTGGAATACCTCGAACGCCGTCCGCCAGTCGTAACGATTATGGGTCACGTGGATCACGGTAAAACTACCTTGCTCGACTCGATCCGCAAAACCAAGGTGGCTCAGGGAGAAGCTGGGGGCATTACCCAGCACATCGGTGCTTACCACGTAGATGTGGTACATGAAGGCAAGAGCCAGCAGGTGGTATTTTTGGATACGCCCGGTCACGAAGCCTTTACAGCGATGCGGGCTCGGGGAACACGGGTTACGGACATCGCCATCTTGGTGGTGGCGGCGGACGACGGCGTGCGACCCCAGACAATTGAGGCGATCAGCCACGCGAAAGCGGCGAAAGTGCCAATTGTTGTGGCTATCAATAAAGTTGACAAGGAGGGTGCTCAGCCGGAACGGGTGAAGCAAGAGCTTACTGAGTACGGCTTGGTGGCAGATGACTGGGGCGGTGATATCACGATGGTTCCAGTCAGCGCTATCCGCGGCGAAAACCTGGATACTCTGTTGGAAATGATTCTGACAGTGGCGGAAATGGAAGACCTCAACGCCAACCCGCACCGACCGGCTAAGGGTACTGTGATTGAAGCTCACCTCGACAAGGCAAGGGGGCCTGTGGCAACTCTGCTGGTGCAGAACGGCACTCTGCGAGTGGGCGATATTGTGGTCGCAGGCTCGGCTCTGGGCAAGGTGCGCGCCATGATCGATGACCGGGGCGATCGCGTAGAGCACGCAACTCCATCCTTCGCGGTGGAAGTGCTAGGGCTGCGGGAAGTTCCTCGCGCCGGAGACGAGTTTGATGTCTTCGCAAACGAAAAAGAAGCGGCAGCGATCGCAAGCGGAAGAGCTACCTCCCAACGAGATTCCCGCCTGCTGCAAGGCGGTCGGATCAGCCTCAGTGGCTTCTCTCAACAAGCTAAGGAAGGCGTTCTCAAAGAACTCAACTTGATCTTGAAGGCAGATGTCCAAGGCTCCCTCGAAGCAATTGTGGGCGCTCTGACTCAACTTCCTCAAAAAGAAGTTCAACTCCGACTGCTGCTATCTGCTCCTGGGGAAATTACCGAAACGGATATTGACCTCGCTGCAGCCAGTAATGCTGTAATTATCGGGTTCAATACTACTCTCGCCACCGACGCTCGCCTCGCCGCTGACCAAGCGGGGGTAGACGTGCGGGAATACGGCATCATCTACAACCTCTTGGATGATATTCAAGGGGCGATGGAAGGCCTGCTGGAACCCGAATTGGTGGAAGAACCTTTGGGTCAAGTCGAAGTGCGCGCTGTCTTTGCGATCGGTCGCGGGGCTGTGGCTGGATGTATGGTACTCTCTGGCAAAGTCATCCGTAACTGTAAGGTGCGGGTGCGCCGGGGTAACAATGTCGTTTACGAAGGTGTCCTCGACTCCCTAAAACGGATGAAGGAAGATGCCAAGGAAGTCAATGCTGGCTTTGAATGCGGTATTTCCTTGAGCGGATTTAGCGACTGGGCGGATGGCGATATTATTGAAGCCTACCGGATGGTTACTAAGCGCCGGACTCTCTCTCAATAGTTTTGAGTTGTGAGTGTTGAGCGGGAAGAGAATTTTTGAGCGATCGCAACCAAATGGCCGATCGCTCGCAACTCTTCTCTTCACTCAATACTCCCAAACTCATCTGACAGTTGACAGTTGACAGTTGGCAGTTGGCAGTTGGCAGTTGGCAGTTGGCAGTTGGCAGTTGGTAGTTGGCAGTTGGTAGTTGGCAGTTGGCAGTTGGCAGTTGGCAGTTGGTAGTTGGCAGTTGGTAGTTGGCAGTTGGCAGTTGGCAGTTGGTAGTTGGCAGTTGGCAGTTGGTAATTGACCGAAAGAAGAAGGAAGAAGGAATTAAGAACTTCCTAATCGTCTTTACCCTTGCTTAAAATTTAAAATTCGCTCGCTCAAATAAGAATTACCCAAATAAACCAGATTTCTGCTTGTAAGTCCTCGGTTTGATAGCTAAATATTTACTCCTGGCATCGGATTTCAGAGTCAAGAGTGCATCCCAAAATCTCAAAATCCAAGATTCAAAACTCCTAATTCATAACTCATAATTATTTAAAGTGCGTTCTTTTTGGTCAGATCCTTTTTTGTGGATTCACCTTTCTGGGGCGGCTACACTGCCGATTTTCCTGGGACTGTGCTTGCTGGGACTCGCAGTGGGTTCTCCCCTGCTCCCTGTCTGGTTAGAAATATTTTTAGTGGCTGTAGCCGGTATTGTTCCTGTGCTGTGGATGCAGTGGTTCCGCCCTTTTTACATTTTTAGTATTTTAGTTGTGGCGGTGAAACCGCAGAATTTAACTTCTGTGCAGCAGCAGATTCTGACTCGGTTTAAAACTAAGTTAAATAAAGGACTCGCTCTATTTGTCGCTGTTTTGCTGGCAGTAATTTTGTGGCAGCTTTACCGATTGGCTCCCCTGGCGGCTTCGGTGGCTCCCTTTCCTCCTTCCTGGCGGTGGGCTGGATTGTTGTTGGCAATTGCTGCTTTTTTAGCTAGCAATCTGTTTTTGCAGGTGTCTGCTAGTGTCATGGCGGTTTTGCTGACGCCGGAATCAGAATTTGCAGCGACAAAGCCTCATGTTTTAGAAAAAATTCGGCAGGATTTTACGATCGCGCCTTGGCAAGTCGATCGACTTTTGCCGGCTTTGGCAGCCGAGACAACTGCCGCTGTGGCTGCACCCGCAGAGTCAATTGGGCTAGCATCCAGCATAGGGAATTTGTCAGTCGGCAGTATTGTCAACCCAAAGCCTGCTGACACCAACGGCGTTACATCTCTACCCGAAGAGTTGATCGAAAAAAAGTGAAATAAAAAATTAAGAGGGGGACAATTGTAGTTTAAGCTACTTTAATTTGTACAGATGTATGCTGTGCAAAAAATAGGTAAGGCCCCTCTTCGGATAGAGATTATTAATAGTCTTAATATTTAATTTTTAATCGCAGGTTGTGGATATTTTATGTTGGCTCTTTGGAGAGAAGAATCTATAATAGAGAGTGTCAAGGTCAGCTTTCAATCCTTACAAGGGATTAAAACAGAGGTATAACAATATGGCGAATTATCTACCCATCGCACAAGAACCTCAAGCCGCCGAGCCGATCGAGCTGTGCGAAGATTCTGAAATCTGGGGCAGTCTCAAATCCGCGATCGGTGCAAGTTCAGGATTTCAACGCTGGCAGCTAGAACTCAATTTTGAGCGTCAGCAGCAAAATGCCACCATCGATCAGCAGGTTCGTTCCTATCTGCGAGAAACTTTAGAAACTTTGGCTTATTGAGTACCCTAAAACCAAATATTGTCACGGTTTGTGAATTTTATAGCCCAATTCTGCTGGCATCCCCTCCAATATGCTAAGTGAGTGCCGATAGTGAGTGTCGAGAGTGAGTGTCGATCGCAACTTCGGAGATCAAATTGCAGGGGACAGTATTTCTCCTTACTTAGTCGGGATTAATTTCCGCCTTCTACTGGCAACACCCACTTGAAAAATTCCGAGAAAATTAGCCTGAAAGCCCCCATACAAAGCGACTGCGGCCGCTATCTATTGACGTGCGTGTTGCCGGAACTGTTTATAATAAGGCTGAAGCAAAATAAAATTAATAGTGCGGTTGTGGCGGTACATCAAACCGTCCCCATCAACATACTTACAAACTTTTTGCACCGTAAGTCCTATTAAATAGTCTACAACCAGAGTAGAAGAAAATGCGCTTAGTAATAGTTCAGTATGCCGGCGATTACGCAGAAGCCTTTGAGCGTTTAGCCAAAGGTGGAAGCGAAACATACTACGCTCAAAAATATTCTGTTGATGCCGTCACCGAGATGGCAAAACGAGCGGAGTCAGTAACAGTTATTTGCTGCATGACACCAGAATTTAACGATCGGGTTCTAGAAAACGGCGTGCGGGCGATCGGTTGCGGATTTAATTACAAAATTGATTCCCAAAAATTGATCGAGTTAATTGCCCAGCAAAAGCCGACTCATTTAGTCCTGCGGACGACTTTTCCAGACCTTTTTAAGTGGGCCATTAAAAACGAAATTAAAACCATAGCTGTATTTGCCGAATCTATTGCAACAAAAACTTGGCGCAATAAATACCGCAACTATTTCCTATCCCAATTGTTAAACAACGAGCAAATAGAATGGGTTGGAACTTACGGCATTACTTCATCTTTATTGTTCAAAGAAATAGGAGTAAAAGCTGATAAAATAATTCCCTGGGACTTTCTCTTAGAGACCAATCCCGGCTCTTTGTCCCCGAAAACCATCCCTGCGGACATCAAAAAAATTCAACTTTTTTACGCTGGTTCGTTAGTACAAAGTAAGGGAGTGGGCGATATATTGAGAGCCGTAGCAAAGTTAAGAGAACGGAATAATATATCAGTTCACTTAAAAATGGCAGGTAAAGGTGAAGAGGAGTTTTTTGCCCAGCGAGTCGAAGAGTTGCAAATTAAAGATTGTGTAGATTTTCTGGGAATCGTGCCAACTCAGAGTTTAGAACCTTTAATGAGAGAATCCGATCTCGTGTTAGTTACTAGCAGGCACGACTATCCCGAAGGTTTTCCCCTGACAATTCAGCACGCTTTACGCACTAGAACACCGATAGTAGCTTCGGATCACCCGATGTTTAAAACCCACTTAAAACACGGTATTAATTCGATGATTTTTGAGGCGGGTAACTCTCTGGCTTTAGCAGAATGTATCGAAAAAGTTATTTCGGATTCAGCGCTTTACCACAATCTTTCGGTCGCTTCTCACTCAACCTGGCAGGAGTTGCGTCTGCCTGTCAAATGGGCGGACTTGATCGATCGCTGGCTGGATGATTCTCCTGAAAGCAAACAGTGGTTATTTGAACAACGACTAGCTTCTGGAGCCTATAACTCATGAAAAAGTTAATAATTAGGTCAACCTAATTAAACTTGAGTAGGACTTATATCTAGTCCTGTCATATAACCCTCATCAGGCAAGTCGTGAGGACGAAGAGTCGTTTCTTAAAGATTTTAACAAATAAGGACTCTTCGTCAGTCCTCTCCTATTGAGTTTTTATTTTGCCTGCATTTTTTGCCGAATCTGCTCTCCGCGCCTAGCCGCAACTTTTGGCCAAGTAAACTCCAAAGCTCGCTGGCGGGCGGCGGCTCCCATCTTAGCCCGCAAATCAGGAGAATTAGATAGTTTTCGTAGTGCCTCCACCCAGGCGTCAGTATCGTAAGGAGGAAGAATTATGCCCTCAACGCCATCACGCACAACACCGCCTCCTCCCATCGGTGAAGCCAGAATCGGCAAACCATGAGCCATTGCTTCATAGATAACGAGTGCGCTACCTTCCTCCAGACTGGGAAAGGCAAAAAAGTCAGCTTGGCGATAGGCAGAACTGTAGTCCAAGGCATAATCAAAGTGAACTACATCAGGACGTTTCAGCAAATGGCTGCAAGTGTGAGCAATTGCCGGTTCGAGGGAGCCAAAAATTGTCAGCTTTCCCTTAATCCCAGCTCGCTCCCAAGCCTGTAAGAGCAGGTGAGTCCCTTTGCGGACGCAGGCAAAACCTAGGAAAAGGACGTTAACTTCCTCTGAGGCCGGTTTTTGGGATTGATAATTGGGGAAACGCGACGGCGACCAACCTTCAGTGGTTAACACCAGTTTTTCTTCAGGAACTCCGGCTTCTTGAAATGATTTTACTACTGCCGGACTGGGACAAAACAGAAAGTCAACTAGCTTGAGTTTTTGCTCTTCGGTCTTAATTTTTTCTGGGGTAATTGCGTGTTGAGGTTGCAATTCCAAGCGAGAGTAAGCATCGTCAAGGATACTCTTAGCTTGCTTTTGACAAGTATTAACTCGCTCCCAAAAAATCGGCTTACTTTGCTTGTTAACGCTCTTTACAGTATCTAATGATATAGCGGGCCACAAGTAGGCAACATCAAAATTTTTGATATCTTTGAGAAAACGCTTCTCTGCCTTGATTTTGGGAGCAGTAGGGCTGCGGTAATACAAGTTTGTCAGTAATGACGGAATTGCTTCAACTATATTTGAGTTGCGGCAGGAGCGATCGCAACTCGGGACAACCATGCGAGCATTCAGCTCAGGTTTTTGCCATTCTTTGCACACTGAAAAAAATACGTGGCTGATGGCTCGGTCATTGCAATGAATTGGGAATAAAGCACTCAGTTTTAACATAGGATTCATCTTGAGTTAACTAAAGTTTTTCTACTTGTTTCTAAACACGGAGATAGAAAAATGAGGCTCGGTTTAGAGACCAGTCTTGTTTGATTGAAAAGTAGATTCTGCCGTCTGACAGTGATTGTATGGTGACAACATAACATTAAGTAAATTCACTGACAAGGCCCTGAACCAAAAATTATGTATTTTTACTGTAAAGAATGAAACAGCAGCATCCAAAATGCACTGAAAATTTTTCCAAGATGTTTGGCGTCTTACTAAATAGGGCTTTTCAAGCGTTTTAGATAACGTGGCGATTGAAATTGCTGCTACACATACTGTTCTCCTGGATATTACGTACGAAAATAACTGACCGAAAACATCCAGAGTACAACCTCCCGGATCGCGGCCGCGGATCAGGTCTCACTCACCTGGGCATCCGAGCGAACGGAGAATGGTACAGGCCGCTTTTGTGGCATCTAAAATCTCAAATTTCAAATCTCAAATCCATCGACCGGGTATTAAACCCGGATTTGGTATAGCAGAAGGAACAAGGAAGAAGTTCACCACCCGTGCTCCCTCCTTGGGGGAAATCAGAAGGTAAATGCAATAAAATTAATGGTTTGGGCTATTAAAAACCTCCGGTGGAACCGAAAAGGTTGCTAGATCATTACCTTCCAAAGGGCGTTGTGGAGTTAAAAAACATCCTAGCTGCTTTTCTTAAAAAACAGCTAGGATGTTTGTATGGCAAACTATTTCAGGATTTTAGCCTGCTGTTGCCAAAGCTGGATTCTTAGTTTTGCCGATCGCCAAACATTTTTTAACAGCAGCAATTACATCTTCCACATCTGCATCTGTTAATTTTGCCGAAATCGGCAAGCTAACTGTATGCCGCCCAATGTAGCCAGCATTCGGATAATCTTCGGTATGCCATCCAAACATTTTTTGATAGACAGGATGTTCCGGCATACTCATATAATGTACGCCGACACCGATATTTTCAGCATTGATAGCGTCGAGAAATTCGTCGCGGCTGATTCCAGTTTTGGCTTCATCTACCAGGATGGTGTACAGGTGATAAGCATGAATTGTATCCGGTTCGGAGTTGGCTGGCAAAGTAATCGGCAAATCCGCAAATGCTTCGTTGTAGCGCTGCCAAATCTGCTCCCGCCGCTGCCAGTAAGGCGTGACTCGTTTCAATTGATGAATGCCGATCGCAGCTTGCAGATCCATCATATTGTATTTAAAACCGACTTCCACCACTTGGTAGTGCTTGTAACCCGAGTCGCTGAAGCGCTTCCAAGCATCTTTGCTCATACCGTGCAGCGCTAAAATGTTGAGCCTGTCGGCGTCTTCTTGACTGGCGGCCAGAATCATTCCTCCTTCCCCGGTCGTAATGTTTTTGGTGACATAAAAGCTGAAGCATCCGAAGTCGCCAAATGTGCCTGCTTTCCGTCCCTTGTACTCTGTTTCGATCGCGTGAGCACAGTCTTCAATTAACTTCAAGTTGTGACGGCGAGCAATCTCGCAAAGCGCATCCATATCGCAGGGACGACCTGCGAAGTGAACCGGCAAAATTGCTTTAGTTTTTGAAGTGATTTTAGCTTCGACTTGAGCCGGGTCAATATTCATTGTCACCGGATCTACATCCGCCAATACCGGTGTTGCCCCGGCGTGGATGATGGCATTAACTGTAGCGCAAAAAGTCATCGGAGTAGTAATGACTTCATCCCCCGGTTCCAAGCAAGCAGCGAGGACGCTCAAGTGCAGTCCCGCCGTACAGGAATTGACTGCAATCGCGTACTGGGAACCCTTGTAAGCATTAAATTCGTCTTGAAACTTCCTGACTTTAGGGCCTGTACCCAACCAACCTGTTTTCATGGTTGCCACCACTTCTTGAATTTCAGCATCTTCGATCGCCGGAGCACCGAAAACCAAGAAACGGTCTTTTGAACGAATAGGATTGTTGTTCATGTTGCTAGTCTTACCCAGTAAGTAAACTTGATCAAATGGAAGTGTTAATGAATGCAGTATCAGCGTTTTTTATCCAGATCTTTTGCTAATACCTTGTATAATGGCATCTTTTGTATAACAAGCTTACTAATGACAAGCCGTTTTTTCGCAAGCGCCTGACCCTGACAGAATTTATATATTTTAAGATAGAGAATCTCCAATGTCCAGTAGATCGTATTTCAGTTTATGGGTGATACACAAGCTCTTACCCGCATTTTTTACTTTAAATATTTTTTTTTAAAAAAGTTTTCTTTCTCTATAAATTTTTTGTAAGATGTCGAACATCTATCCAGAGAAAGATTTGACAGCGAAGTTATTTGATTTGTGATTTTTAATTTTAGAATTAGGAATGACAGATTCCCGTGAGGTTTGGAGCTTGGGTGGAGTTAGATTTTGTTTTAACTCGTGTAAAAATTAGGCAAATTTTGCACAAAAAAAATGTAACTCCCCTGTAATTGATGCAGGTTCAGCAACATTCTGCGATCGCTCGAAGCAATCAACCGTCCTTGACCAAATCCACTACAATCGAGGCAGACGAATCTTGTTCAAAATGTCTTGCAGCCGTTCTGAAACGCCGCCCAATTGTTCTGACAAAGCTACAAGTTTGCCGTAAGCTTCAACTAAGCGATCGCCCTCAACATAAACTTCTGAATTCGGATAATTCTTCATCGCTTCCAGCAGTGTAATCTCGTTATCATTAGTTGCAGACAGCACCAAGGCCTCGCGCAAAGCTTCTCGATTTGCATTCCCAGAAGGAGTGCGAATTACCTGACCCACTTCATCGAGAATTATTTCGCCAACCTTGCTGTTAAGCGTCCGATCCAAAAAGCTTTGACTGACTTTCACTGATCTCGTCAGACTGTTGCGAACCGCTTCCGGGTCTTTTTTTGCTTTTCCCAGCAGCATTTCTAACGCGGGCGACATTTGCCCAGTTTCTGCAAAAATTTCTAATTCGCTGACGGGTAAAGTCATTCGGATCACACTGTATTTGAGCACTACCTTTTCGGCAGCCTCCGCAGCATTACTGTAAAATACAATTCCCGCGCCTGCTGCTAAAAATAACGTCCACCGCTTTTTGAAAAATGATCGACCCATAGTCAAATCTCCTAACATCTTTTTCTACTTCGACTTTGACACATCTCATTAGTTACTGCACAGGCTCAGGTCTTCGGCAAATGCCAAATTATTCGATCGCCCCAGCACTTATACCATTTTAGATTTTAGATTTGAGAATTGCGAATTAATGAGGACGATCGTGGTTTCCAGCATCGGCCAAGAGTTGCATGATTTTTGGGAACTGGTATTCCCTATATCGGATGCTAGGCAAAAAACTCGGTTCCGGGCGCTGCTACTGGCCTCTTTGAGATTTGAGATTTGCGAATTAGTGAGGACGATCGTGGTTTCCAGCATCGGCCAAGAGTTGCATGATTTTTGGGAACTGGTATTACCTGCATCGGATGCTAGGCAAAAAACTCGGTTCCGGGCGCTAGTACGGGATTTAGACTCTGTGCGCGGTGCACACCCTACTGATTCTATCTCCCCAGCTCCTGAGCCTACCAAAATGCCGAACGCCAGCTCTTCTATCAGTGAAGGCTGGCGCTGGGCTTAAATTTATTTTATATATTTAGGGTCTTTATGAAAGCTGACCCCAATTGAACGAATTACAAGCGGTTTATGATTAGGGCCTTTAAATTTGCTGACCCCAATTGAAGCCACATCATTATCATTACAGGGATCGCTGGCAAACCAGGATTTCATAATAATTTCTTTATATTTCTAACTTTTCCTTGCGTCAGATAGATATTTGTCTCGATTTATAAATTTTTGTTACTTCGACTTCGGGGATCGGCCCTCGGCGCGCTGCTCCCAGCGAAACAGGAACACCATCAGGGCCACAACTCCGACTTGGAGGGCAAAATTAGGCAAAGCCGAACCAATTTCCCGGCCAGAGGCAATTTTAGCGAGGAAAACCAAGCCGCCGATAAAGCCCGAAGCGCCACAAGCTACGTAAACAAACTGTCGCAGAGGCCGGTAGGGAGTGGCCATTTCTGCGGTTAAACGCTCGTATTGTTGGCGGCTGAGGTTGCGAGGGTTTTTTGGGATGTTTGTGCGATCGTCCGAATTTGGGGCTGGCATAGATTTAGAAAATAAGTAAATTAGGATTGGGCCACAAAAACCCGGTTTATACCAAAAATCCTCTGGCTTAGGTAGCAAATACTAGGGAAAAACCGGGTTTTTGGTACTTTGGGCGCAAGTTGAGTGAATATTAGACTACAACAAATATCTCACAACTGCCGAAATACATCACCGCTGAAGCAAAAGCACAACTGTCTGCAAACAGCCGACAAAAACGCCCAAAATGCCTCCTAAATTTACAATTCCCTGCAACTCGCTTTTGACAATTCCCTGAATTGCTAACTCCAGCTCTTCAGGAGAAGTACCTTTGACTCGATCGACAATCACCTGGTCAATATTCAAAATCGGGATAGCCTGAGCTACAATATTTTCTAAATCCCGCTCTAAATAACGCTCTAAAACCAAAGCCAGTTCTTTGCTGACAATTTCCAGGGAAGCGCTCATCACCGCTGAAGTTTGCAAGCGATTGAGAATCAACCGCGAAATATTTTCCCAGTCAATAGATTTGCTCAACCCCTCAAGTACATCTGTACCCCGCTGTTGAACATAGCTGCGAACACTGTCGCGCATAGTTTTTCGCAACTGTCTCACAGTCGAAACCGGTAAATTTTGCATCGACAAATTTTGCAGCCATTCCTGAATTCGCCCGCGAATCCCCAAAGAAATAGTTAACTCTGCTAAGCGCTGATTTGTGGCTTCTCTGTCATCCAGACAAAAAGTCCGCAGCCGAGTTAAAGTGTTCCGCAAACCAAACAAATTTGCTACTACCCAATAAGTGCCGCTGGTTTTTTCTCGAAACCCTTCATCGATGATCGAAATATTGCGATCCGTCAAAAAGTCAATTAAAGCCTGCCGCAGCACTTCCGGTGGTATTACTACCTGCAACAACCACTCAGCAAGCTGAGCCGCCTGAGCTTCCGTTAGCTGAATCTCCAGCAAAACTTGATCAAAAATTTGATTTAGCTGAGCTTCTAAAAAATCTTCCCGGCGCGCCAAAACTTTGAGAATTCGCGGCACAGATTCCCCCAGTAAATCTCGCAAAATGTTAGCGAGAATTTTAGCGGTTTTTTGCTCTGCGTCTGCTTTTACCTGATCCAGCGCCAACTGCAACAACCAGAGAATCACCGACTGCATCCGCTCGGTTTGCAGGAGGCGGCGCGCTAAGTTTTGCAGTTCCTGTGGCGTCAGCAGCGAACCCATAATTGTGTCGGAAATTCGCTTTGCTAAACGCTCTTGGTTGCGGGGGATCAAGCCGGGAGTGAAAGGCAACTTCCGCCCTTTGATATAAATCGCTCGATAGGGGCGGAACAGCATTTTGATAGCTATATCGTTAGTGAAATAGCCAATAATTCCTCCCACTACAGGTGGGGCCAACAACAGCCAAATGTCAGACGGATTCATCAATAATTGGGAATTGGGAATTGGGAATTGTTGATTGTTGACTGTTAACTGTTGACTGTTGACAACTGACCACTGACCACTGACAACAGTCAACTGACTAATACCAATACTCCCATCATAGCTCCGGCAATGGGGTAGTGGGTGGCGGTGGCAAATCCGGCTTTGTTGGCGATCGCGACTTGCTCCTGGCCGATCGGGAATTTTTCTAAACTAGGATTAATGTAAGCATATTCTTGAGTCATTCCAAATTGCTGAGCAATGGGCACTACGAGACTGTCTAGATAAAACTGCTGAAAGCTCCGCATTAGGGAATTGCTGGGGCGGTGGAGGTCGAGAATAGCTGCTTTGGCACCGGGTTTGAGTACGCGGTGCAATTCCTGAAGACTGCGGGGGATGTCAGTCACGTTACGCAGGCCGTAACCCATTGTGGCGCAGTCGAAGTAATTGTCAGCAAAAGGCAAGTCTAGGGCGTCAGCTTCTACCCAGGAAATGGGACTTGCAGGGGTGAGAAAAGGTCGATCGCGCTTGGCCGCCACGGCCAATTGTTCGGCGGAAAAATCTACTCCAAATACGCAACCGGTCGGCCCTGCTTGTTTAGCCAGCAACAAAGCTAGATCCCCGCTACCGCAGCACAAGTCTAAACAAGTATTTCCGGGGCCAGCACTGCTCCATTTCACCGCCATTTGCTTCCAAATCCGGTGTTGCCCAAAACTCAACCAGTCGTTCAATTGATTGTAAACTGGTGCAATTCGATTAAATATAGTTTTAATTTGTTCTGCGTTATTAGTCATTAGTCATTGGTGATTGGTAATTTGTAATTGGTGGCTAGTTTGTCATCACGTAAAAACAATTAATCCGTGCATTCATGTCATGCTGTCGCCAGTCATTAATGCTTTGTATTGTTAGCTATCCGCGAGATTTTGTCTTGAATCCTTCGTTTGCTATTATTTTCAACTCAAGACAGAGAGCCGACTAATAACTAATGACTGACAACTAATGACTGATGACCCCGCCCAAAAACAGGTACAAGCTCCCGACAATTGTCGTGAATATTCCAAAATTTTAGACTTTTGTTCAAGCTCCAAGATTCACTGCGCTGCAAGTAAATCTAAAATCTAAAATCTAAAATCTAAAATCTAAAATCGACTGACTGATGACTAATGACCCTGAAAACTCGTCAATACCAAAGCAACTTCTTGAGCGGCGAGGTGAACTGTTGTGAGTTCGTCGGGGCGCAGGGAACAAGGTTGCTTCCACTGCATGGAAATCAGGGCGATCGATCGACCTTTGTGAACCACCGGGATGGTCAGGTGAGCTTGAATGCCGGATTTCTGATAGTGCGGCAGACTCGCTAGGTTTGTGTCGAGTCCAATATTCACAGCACCCTGAATAGTTTGAGAGGTAATTGCTTCTCGAACCAGAGGATCATCTGCCAGCCAATTTTCCACAGGTGAACCAGTGGTGTGACAGCCTTGGAGTGGCATCAAAACATTTCCGTCCACCAGTTGCAAAATGCAACAGTCCGCCAAAAAATTATCACTTATCGCAGTAGCAATTGGCTCTAAACTTGCTTCCAAACTCGGATAATCCACAGCCGTTTGCATAATTGTTGCTAACAGTTGTATTTGATTTTGGGCGCGATCCAATTCCTCAGTCCGCTGCTTGAGAATTTCATAAGTCTCGGCCGCTTTTTGCACCACCATTTTCAATTCGTTCGGGTCCCAAGGCTTAGTGATATACTTGTAAACCTGTCCTGAGTTAATCGCATCCACCAAGTCTTCAATGTCCGTAAAACCAGTCAAGATAATTCTGACCGTATTCGGAAACTGGGGTACGGTTTTGCTCAAAAACTCCGTCCCCTTCATTTCGGGCATCCGCTGGTCGGAAATGATGACGGCGACCTCGCCTTCGATGCCGAGGACTTCCAAGGCGCGAATTCCGCTCTCAGCTTTGAGCACGTTAAAATCTCGTCGGAAAGTGCGGTAGAGTAAATCCAGATTGTCTGGTTCGTCGTCTACTACCAGCATTTTGGGCTTTTTCGGTCTGTGTAGGGTCATGAGCTGGCGTTTAATTTGATCTAGCTCTGAAATGGCATTATCCATAACAATACGATAAACTCCCCTTTGTAAATTTAGGCGAGCAACTATTCTGTAACAATAGTCTCATAACTCACTTACTATTAATCTATCGCTCTGCCGCGACACGAGCCTTGCCAGTATCCAACCACACATAACTTAGCGCTAGTTTTTGATTCAATTATGACTGATACACCGCAAGATTCATCCCCTCCTGCATCTGCATCCTCCACAACTGCTGTGGATGCCGAAAAGTTAATTCGATCGCTCCGCCGCAAAGAAGGCACTTGGGTAGAGTGGGGACAGGCCTGCACAGCACTGCTAAAAGCTGGCTACAACTCTCAAAGGATTTTTGAAGAAACTGGTTTTGAGCCAATTCAGCAAAATCAAGTAAGCGTCGCAGCCCAAGTCTACACCAGCATGGTAAATGCTGGGGCTTCAGAGGAAGTTCGATCGCACTTTTTGGGCAAAGGTAGCGATATCTTATACGAGTTTCGGATTCTCTCTCAAGTAGAGCGTGCCGGGGCGGCTGCTTTGATGCTAACCCACAATTTGGATGTTGACGATGCTCGCCAAGTTGCTAAAGCGATCAAGGAGTTTTCGCACTTCGGGAGTCTCCCCCAAGGGTTCACAGACACTCCCGGCGATGCTATGGCTTACCAATGCTGGCAATTAGCGAGACAGAAAAGCGATTTGCAAGAGCGATCGCGCTTAATTGCTCGCGGTTTAAAATTAGCTAGCAGCCCAACCGCTAGGGCGCAAATCGAGCAGTTGCTCGTTGATTTTACCGTAGTTTCCAGACGGGAAGCGCCCCGCTTGCCCGTCTACCGGCTGGATACCGAAGAACAATTGCCGCGCGTTGTCCCGGTTGTGGGCAAATTGCCGCTTTCTACGACAGATTTGCTGGCAGTGCCTTTGCCGGAGGAAATCGAGCCGTTCCGAATGGTAAAATTTTCTGGAGCCGGAGCTTGGGTGGCGATTCCCGGATGGCAGGTAATTTTGAACGCTGAAGATCCGGTGGCTGTTTTGGAAATGAGCGATCAATTGCCGGTACCGCTGCAAGGCAAAGTTGAAGAAGTTTTGATTATTGCCGATCGAGCTCAAAGACAGTGGGATGCTGACAGTTATTTCCTCGCAGATAACGCTGGCAATTTAGAATTGTACTGGTTTGAACAATCCCCAGATATTCCTATTTTGGGGCGAGTTGTGCTGGTGATGCGTCCGAAAAAGATTGTCGATGAAGACTATACCAAAGATGGATGGCAAATTGATGATTAGTCAGTGGTCAGTTGTCAGTGGTCAGTTGTCAGTTGTTAGTTGTCAGTTGTTAGTTGTCGTTGGTTTTAAGAACGGGTTCTCCGGCCGTTCCACAATACATAAATTTTACGTGGGTGGAATGACTAATGACTAATGACTAATGACTACTGACTACTGACTACTGAGGCGGTTTCGGTTCTTGAATTGTCGGAACAGAATGCTGTTTCTTAAATCGATTAAAGCCGTAAACCGCAGCCCCAATTAACAGCAAATAAGGACTGTAAGCCAACAGCCAAATACCCAAACCAAACAAACCCAGCGTCAATTCACCCACAGAATGAGTCGCTTTCCCCCAAGTTTCCTGCACGCGCAAACCTAGAGAAGGTTCGGGAGTTTGTTGAGCCGATACTGCTGCTTCTAGAGTTAAGCTAATAGTCGAATAGGCTACTTGATTTCGCAAACTTTTTAACTGAGCGTCAATGCGTTCGATCGACTCCCGAATATTGCTCAACTCTTGAGCAGCTTTGAGCACGTCGCCGACAGAGCCAGAGCGCTCCATAATTTTTAACACCATTTCCTCTGATTTGCGAAGGTTTCGCAGCCTAGCCTCGCTGTCAACTAATTGATCGGTAACATCCTCAGCCGTCAGAGAACGGTTCTCTACAGTTCCGAGTTTTGCCAAAGCGTCTAAAGTCGTTTCTAAACGTTCTTGAGGCACGCGAATCTCCACAGAAGCCGTTTGGCGGACACTCGAATCCGGGGGCTTTTGATTTTGAAAACCCAAGATATCGCCTTGCTGTTTTTCGACAATATTAGTAACAGATTTAGTGCTGGCGTCAATAGATTTGACCACTACACTGAGTTGGGCTTTTTTAATCAGTTGAGGACGGGTTGCGGTCGTTTCTGCTGCTTTTTTTGATGCACCAGGAGTTTTTGACCTCTGGGCTGCTGGCTCCGGTGCTGGTGCCGATTGTGGAGCCGATGCGGCAACTTGGTTTTCACGGATGCTGGGTGAATCTGCGCCGCCTGGAGCGCTGCTGGTCAGTTGAGATCCTCCGCAGCTAGGCAAAGCAATGGCTGAAGATAAAGTTAAGAATACCGCCACAGCAAAACGAGTTGTGCTGCTGTGGGCTGAGTTTGGGTTTGGCTTGGGCGGGGGGGAATTGATTTTGAGGTTAGTTTTCATTTGGGTGATTCCTATAAAAAAGGCTTAGGTATTGAATTTTATGCTGGTTTTAATTTAAGCTCGAATAGATAGTGTTAGTTTAGCCGATACCGAAATGGAAACGGTAGAGGTTGAATATTTTTTTATTTTTAACCGCAGATGAACGCAGATAAACGCGGATGTAATAATGACTGATGAATTTGATACTGATTTTATGCGATCGACAACGAATATCGATCGCCCTGGCAACATTTCCTCTGGGTTAGACTCTGCCGTGGTTTTGCGAGAACAAGCTTGCCTTAAAATTCGCGAAAGCTTGCGTGCGGGCCAGCAGGACATGGCGGATTGGCAAGGCGGCCCCCTTGCTGTTTCGGCGGTTCCGGGGGCCGGGAAGTCTACGGGAATGGCTGCTGCGTCGGCCATTGCGATCGCCCGCAACGGGCTTCACAGTCGCCGTCAGTTAATTGTCGTGACATTTACGCGATCGGCTGCTGCTAATATTAAAGCTAAAATTCGGGAAAGATTGGCCCAATTGTCTTTATCTCAAGGCGGTTTTGCGGTGCACACTTTGCACGGTTTAGCTTTGAATATTGCGATGCGACATCCTGATTTGTCGGGTTTAAATTTAGAAAATTCAACCTTAGTTACTCCCACTCAAAGTCACCGATTAATTCGTACCTGTGTAGAACTTTGGATTGCCGAAAATCCCCGCCGATATCAAGTTTTGCTGGAAGGACAGCAATTCGACGGAGAGGAAACGGAGAGGCTGCGGCGACAATCGGTTTTGCGGACGGAAATTTTGCCGCAGGTAGCTAAAACTGTGATTCACGAGGCGAAATCTTCTGGTTTATTTCCCGAACAGTTGTTAGAAATGAACGCTCTTGATACTGGGGATGGTTATGAGATTTTAGCGGTAGCTGGGGGTTTATATCAAAAATATCAGGCTTTGTTGAGGAGTCGGGAATTCATCGATTACGACGAAATGATTTTAGCCGCTTTGCGGGTGTTGGAAAATCCGAGGGCGAGGGCGATCGAGCAAAAGCAAGTATTTGCCGTTTTTGAGGACGAAGCGCAGGATTCGACACCGTTGCAGACTCGGCTTTTGGAAACATTGGCGATCGATCCCGATCGTCCTACTTTACCTCCCAATTTTATCAGAGTTGGCGACCCAAATCAAGCGATTAATTCTACTTTCACTCCCGCAGACCCGATTTATTTTAACCAATTTTGCGATCGGTGCGAAGTAGAAAATAAGTTAGCGACCATGGACGGCGCAGGCCGTAGTACCCAAGTGATTATCGATGCAGCTAACTTTATGTTGCAATGGGTAAATAGCTCAAAATTAGCGGGAACGGAACAGCCTTTTCGCGACCAAACTATTAAGCCAGTACCCAGCCATGACCCGCAGCATAATGCCAATCCTGATCCCATTGGTGGAGGATTAGAATTGCATACTCCCCGCGATATTTACCATACAATTGAGTTAATTGGCAAGCGGGTAATAGAGTTAGTAGAAGAATTTTTACCGGCAGAGTTTGAATTTGGAATAAATGGCAAAAATATCGAATCAGGCGGTGAAGCTAGCGAGGGTGAAAATAGTGCCAAATTGCCGTTAGAAAATCTGAAATCGATGGCTATTTTGGTGCGGGAAAACAAACAAGGTAAGTTTATCAAAGAAGTGCTAGAAAATCCTAAAAAGCACGGATTAAGCTTTGATTTGCACCAATATGGGATTAAAATTGAGGATGTGGGAGAACGGGACAGACATTCTCAAGTACCTTGGGAAATCTTAACACTGCTGCAATTTCTCGATCGCCCGCACTCTCCAGACTACCTAAAAGCAGCCTTAAAGATTTTGAGCGATCGGCAGCTCATCCCCAAACAAGACTACAATGCTTTTGCTACCAGCCCCGAACAATTCCTTTACCCAGGCCCCCTAGACCCCCAGCAGTCAGACCCCGTTCGCAAATGCCGCTATTTTTGCTGCGGTTTGCTGCAAGCTAGCTTAGAATTGCCACCATACCAAATCATTTCATTCTTAGCCTTAGCGCTGCAATACGACCAAACAGAATTAGCCACGGCCGACAAATTAGCAGAACGAGTAGCAATCCAAACAGCCGGCAACAATTCAATGCGGAATATTTTGGATGTACTAAGCGAAATTGTCAGTTCCGAAAGATTTGAACCTGTGGATGCAGACGACAAAATAGAAGAACGCTATACCAGCAAAGGTCAACTAACAATTATTACCATGCACAAAGCCAAAGGATTGGATTGGGACTGCGTATTTTTGCCGTTTCTGCACGAACAAACCATCCCCGGAAATTTGCGAGTTTTGCCGCAAGCCCGATTTTTAGGAGATTTCACTTTAGCAGAGGTAGCGAGAGCGCAGATTCGAGCAAGTTTGCACGAAAAATATCCTTTACCAAATCTAGGCGAAGCCTGGGAACAAGCAGGTTATTTGAAAACAGCAGAAGAGTTTCGACTGCTGTATGTGGCGATGACGCGAGCAAAAAGCTTGCTGTGGATGGCGGCGGAGAAAAAAGGGCCTTTTACTTGGAACAAACCAGAGAATTTACAGGAGCAAAAACCTTGTCCGGTAATGCCTGTTTTGAAGCAGAGATTTCCGAGTAATGCTATATAAAAGAAGTCATAATTAAGCTGAGGTGCATCAGCTTATCACAAGTTATCTGGCGTTAGAAAATCCCTATCTTTGTCGCATAATCAACTTAATTCGATTGTTAATTGTTGTTCATTTAAATTGTATGTTGAGGGCGGGCATTCCGGCCCAACCCCTACTTCCCACAAGAGTGAAAATTTATTTTACCATGCAATTTATACCAATTTTAAAAAAGAATGCAACAGTATTCTTGTTCCCCCCGCAATGCAGCGGGGGGGCTAAGGGGGTCGAAGAGTGTTGCACGATTTTAGAGAAATGGTATTAAATGCGGATTAGCTGATTTGCAGGGGGAAGTTTAGGTTAAAACTTTACCCCAGCGCAGCGTTACGAAGAACAAAGCAATTTCAAAACTCAAAAATTTTTGTCAATTTCCCCTCACCACTTTCCTGACATCGTACCCTTAAGTCTCAATTCTTCTCGACTAACTAGAGCTTCGTAGTAATCTGGTTTGATTTCGAGGGCGACTCCGTAAGAGCTAATGGCATCTTGAGTTCGCTGCAATTTTTGCAAAACGTCGCCCCGCTGCGCCCAAGCTTCCCAGTTGTCTGGCTTGAGTTGAATCACTTGGTCAAAAGCGACGAGTGCTTGGGAATAGTTCTGCATTTCCCCTAGGATCAGACCTCGCTGTACCCAGCCTTGATAGTTATCGGGCCAGACAGTAATTGCTCGATCGTATGATGCTAGAGCTTGTTCGTACTGCTGCAATTTTGACAAAGCGTTGCCGCGTTTCAACCAAGCTTCAAAATTGTCTGGCACGATTTTTAGGACGCGGTTGTAAGCTGCGACGGCTTCTTCGTAACGCTGCAATTTTTCCAGCGCGGCGCCTTGCTGCAACCCTACTTTTGATGTAATTTCTGCTTCTGAAGTCAGAGAGATTACTTTATCAAAACAGGCGATCGCTTCTTCGTATTGCTGTAATTTTTCCAAAGCTTCGCCTCGCAAGTTCCAAGCTTCTAGAAAATTACCTTCAATTTGTAGGGCATTGCTGTAAGCGATAATTGCCTCTTTGTAGCGTTCCAATCCTGCCAGGGCGATGCCTCTACCCAGCCAAGCTTCGGGAAAATTCGGATTAATTTGAACGGCTTGGTCAAAAGCAGCGATCGCCCCTTCAAAATCTCTCGATTCTGACAGTGTTTGACCGCGCCCGATCCATGCTTCGGGATAAAAAGAATTAATTTGAATTGCCCGATCGAAACAAGCAATTGCCGCGTCTGCCCACTGGTGTTTGAGGGCCATTCCTTTATAAAACCAAGCTTCGCAGTCGTTGGGCTGCATTTGCAGTACGCGATCGTAAGCTGTCACCGCTTCTGCATATTTGTGCAATTTTGCTGAAGCAATGCCCCGATTGAACCAAGCCAGACTATTTTGTGGTTGCAGTTGAATGGCGCGATCGTAAGAAGTTACAGCTTCAGCGTAGCGTTCGGCTTTCATTAAAGCCAAACCTCGGTTCAGCCAAGCTTCCCAATTAGTCGGGACAAGTTTCAGCGCGCGCTCGAAAGCAGCCACCGCTTCAGGATAGCGCTCTGCTTGAACCAACACGTTGCCTTGCCGATACCACATGGCGGGTAAATTCGGATGAAGTTGGGTTGCTTTTTTGTAACAGGTTGCGGCTGCATCCCACTGCTGCAATTCCTCTAAAACTCTGCCGCGCTGATACCAAGCTTCGTGCTTTTCTGAATTTATTTGAATTGCGGTGTCGAAAGCGGCGATCGCTTCTGAGTGATTTTGCAAACTTAACAGCCCTGTGCCGCGCAGCATCCAAGCCCAGTATTCTTCGGGATTAATTGCTGTAGCTCGATCGGCGCAGGCTACGGTTTCTGCGTAGGAATGCAGTTGCTTGTAAGCTTTGCCCAGATTCAGCCACGCCCTGGCCCAGTCCGGCTTGATTTGAACCGCTTTTCCGTAGCAAAGGACTGCCGCTTCGTACCTTCCTGCGGCGTACAATCTATTGCCCCGATCGTAATCTGGAAATGCTGCAAAAATTCTTAAAATCGGTGGCAGCAGAGCTGGTTGGGGGTTTGAGGAGTTTTCAGGAGCCGAAGTCGAGAGGTCTGGCATACGCCTTGCACATAAAAAATTTAGTGGGATAACAAGCTTGCGGTCTTATATATTAACTTATGCTTTTCTTAATCTCGCTGCTGTTTTGAAACAAATTTAGCATATCAGGCTGGGTGCGACCAATCATTTTTACTTAATTCTAGTAGGTATAAAATTATGCACCCCTCCCACTTTGGGTACACCCCTGTAAGATACGGTCAGTCGATTTTCGATTTTCGATTTTCCATTTTCGATTGACCGAAAGCATCCAGAATACAAGCAGATATGTCCTAATTCAGATTTCAAACCAAATTTAATATGTTAGAAATGCACGCGCTTTTAGATGTCACGGACTGTCATTGGGAGTCGATCGACTCGCAGCCGAATTATTGGTACGAAGGCCGTTGTCCTCAAAGCGGCGAGCTGCTGAGACTGCCGCGCACTCGAATGTCCGAGGAGCTCGCGCGGGGTTTGATGCAGTACCTGGCGGCTGACGATTCCTATGATCGCGAAGGGAAGATGTACGGCATATTACTGGTGGAGATGCCTTCGGGGGAACAGGGGATACTCAAAGCATTTTCCGGGCTGCTGAACGGTTGCAGCATTGTTGATGGGTGGGTGCCACCGATTCCGGGACGAGATCGAGTTGCTTTCGATGAAGCCCGCACCTTAACTCAATTGGAGGCGATGAAACAGGAACTTATTGCACTGAATCAACTCCCGCAGCGACAAGAGTATGAAGGCTTGTTTCGGGAGTTTGAAGTGCAAATGCAAGTTTTGAGCGATCGGCATCGCAATTGCAAGCATCAGCGAGACGAAAAACGCCAGTTACTGTGTCAAAGTCTCGCAGCAGAAACGCTAGAAATTGCTCTGGAACAACTGAATCAAGAAAGCCGTTTGGAGAAAATTGAACGCAGGCAATTGAAACGACAGCGGGATGAAACATTGCAGCCGCTAAAACAATTAATTGAAGCTGCGGATCGGCGGATGCAGGCGCTGAAACAGCGGCGAAAAGAACTTTCCCGCGAACTTCAGACGCAAATGCACGCGGCTTACACTCTGGTGAATTTTTTGGGGACATCGCGATCGATCTCCTCATTGATGCCAACTAATTCTATTCCGACGGGTACCGGCGACTGTTGCGCGCCAAAATTGCTCCACTACGCGGCAGCAAACAATCTGAAACCGCTGGCAATGGCTGAGTTTTGGTGGGGGCCGGCATCGGGCGATAAGATACAGGGAGAATTTTATGGCGCTTGTGGCGATCGGTGTCAGCATTTGATGGGTTTTTTGCTGTCAGGATTAGCTCAAAATTCGATTGTTTCTAATATAAATCAGGGTTCGACGGGCGGGCTACAAGCCCAACCCTTACTCACCACAAGCAATAATATTTATTGTGGAACTGGCATCTTGCCCGTTAGGCAAAGGCTACCAATTATCTATGAAGACAAGTGGTTGATTGCGGTCAATAAACCCTCTGGATTGCTGTCAGTTCCAGGTCGTTATTTTGAAAATCAAGATAGTGTTTTCAGTCGTTTGCGTAGCTTGTTACCCGATAGCTTCAATTTAACCATAGTGCATCGTTTAGATTTGGAAACATCTGGGATTTTGCTATTGGCGCGGGACAAAGAAACTAGCAGTCAACTCAGGCAGCAATTTGCAAAAAAGCAGGTTCACAAGGTTTATGAAGCGGTGCTTTCGGGTACTGTAAAAGTTGATGCAGGTACGATCGATCTTCCACTTTGGGGCGATCCAGAAAATCGCCCTTACCAGCAAGTCAATTGGGAGTGCGGAAAGCCCAGCGTTACTCGCTTTCAGGTAATGGCGAGGGAGGGAAATTGCGATCGCGTCGAGTTTTTGCCGCTGACGGGACGCACTCATCAATTGAGGGTTCATGCAGCGGATGTTCGAGGGTTGGGGATACCGATTTTGGGCGATCGACTTTACGGATGTCGGGCTGCTGCGAATCGGCTACACTTGCACGCGCGGGAACTTTCGTTTGAGCATCCGCAGTTGGGAGAAAAGCTGCACTTACAGGCAGAAACACCTTTTTGAGCTAAGGGCGATCGGGCAATGATCAATATCTGTAGAATAACAAGTAATTGCTTAAGCATCAAGAGTTTTAGTTGAAATTTGTGCTAACAGTAAGTCATAGTTTTATTGATTTAATCCTAAACAACCCTGAAATATTACAGCTTTATTGCTACCGAGAGCGTTATCTAAATTAAGAGGATACTCAGCTAATTTTCGAGGAGCGATAACGAGATGGATGACAATTTTTTTCAGCTTCATGTTTGTTTACCTAGCATTAATTTTAGCACCTAACATATTAGAGATACGCTTGGGGAACCCGATCGACTTTCAATTTTAGCTCTAACGTACAATAACTAATAACTAATAACCCACAACTACCACTGCGGATCGGAAGCCATCAAAGCAGTCGCAGCCTCGCTCGGTAACGGCTTAGCAAAAAAATAACCCTGACCGTATTCGCAGCCGATCGACCTCAACCTAGCTAATTGTGCCGCCGTCTCCACACCCTCAGCAATCACATCCATACCCAAAGCATGAGCCAGCGCTACAATCGTCCGCACGATCGCCACATTCTCCCCCTCGCTTTCGAGCTCCATCCGCCCCACAAACGACTTATCAACCTTCAAAGTATCCGTAGGAAACCGACTCAAATAACTCAACGACGAATAACCCGTACCAAAATCATCAATTCCCAACTTGACATTTAACGCTTTCATCTGCTTCAAAACCGCGATCGCCGACTCCACATCCTCCATCACCACACTCTCAGTAATCTCCAACTTCAAACTCTCGGCACTCAAACCCGTTGTTTCCAAAATCACCTGAATGCGATCGACCAAATCTGGCTGGGCAAACTGCTTTCCCGACAAATTTACACTCATAATCAAAGCTCGATCGAAACCAAACATTCCCTCCCAAAGCTCCAACTGCCGGCAAGCCTCCTCCAACACCCACTCACCCAGTGGCACAATTGCCCCCGTTTCCTCAGCCACCGGAATAAACTTCATCGGCGAAATCAAACCTCGCAGCGGGTGCTGCCAACGCACCAAAGCCTCAAACCCAATAATCTTCCCGCTTGCCAAAGATACAAACGGCTGGTAATGCAGCAAAAACTCCTGACGCTTGAGGGCCATCCGCAAATCAGTTTCCAATTGCAACCTCTCCACCGCCAAATCGTGCATCGAAGCATTAAACACCTGATACCTTCCCGTTCCCAAAGCCTTCGCCCGGTACATCGCCGTGTGGGCGTCCCGCAGCAAGTGTTCCGGCTGTTCACTGACAGTAGCAGCAGGTTCGCCCCCGATGGCAATCCCGATGCTTGCCGTCAAAAACACCTCCTGCCCCTTCAACTCAAAAGGCACAATTAAAGCTTGGTGAATTCGAGTGGCCAAATCCACCGCAGTAGCAACATCAACATTCCTCACCAAAATCGCAAAATCATCACCGCCCACCCGCGCCACAGTATCGGCGCGACCAATACTTGTCCTCAACCGCAACACCACCGCCATCAGCAGTTCATCCCCCGCCAAATGACCCAAAGAATCATTAATCACCTTAAACCTGTCTAAATCCAGAAACAGCACCGCAAACAGATAGCTGCGGCGGCCCCTAGTATTGGCGATCGCCCGCCCCAGACAATCCACGAACAAATCCCGGTTGGGCAAACCTGTTAGAGAATCGTGAAAAGCATCGTAAAGCTTCCTGTAAGCACTGACACTCACACCAGTCACCACCAAACCCAAAGTCGGCGACACCAGCGGCACCCACCCACCCCCAGTAAAAATCCCAAAACTAATCCCCAACAGTCCCATCAATCCCGCAGCCCCAGCCAATCCCGCCCTCACAGGATGCTGAATCCGCCAAGCCAAAACCCCGCCAATCATCGCCCAAGCACCGTTCCACAAAATTTCCGCCCATTCCGGCCACACCCAAAATAGCGATCGCCCATCCAAAACCGCACTCAATATTTGGCTGAGCATTTGCGCGTGCAGCAACACCCCCGGCATTTTCGGACTTTGCTTTTTAACCGGGCTGTAGGGCGTCAAAAACAAATCTCTGGTACTCGGTGCAGTCGTCCCAATCAACACAATCTTGTCCTTAACCCAGCTTGGGTCAATTTCTCCCTTCAATACCTGCCTGATACTGACTTGTCGCACCACCTCCTTACCAGATCGGTATTTGAGCAGAATTTGGTAGCCTTTGGCATCGAGATTTGCATAGCCGCCGCTGTTAGAAGTTAAAGGCACAAATTCTGCCTTTCCCCAATTGATTTGGTGGGGATGAACAGGGCTATTTTTCTGCTGTACTCTGTCTTTGAGATACAGCAAAGCCACTTGCACAGAAAACGATAAAGCAATCTTTTTGTCTGGTTGCGAGACTGAAAGCAAATTGCGGCGTACAACGCCATCAGGATCAAGCACGAAGTCGTTAAAACCGAGCCGATCGGGCGGTATCCCCGGAGGCGCAGGCACTCCCTGACTTTCTGAATCGCTCAATTTATAGATCGCCACCACATTCGGTGCTTTCAGTGCGGCCAGCAATTCTTCGTGTCCCGGCGGTTGAGGCAAATCCCGGTACAAATCCAAACCGATGACTTTTGGCTGATACTTTTGCAGTTTTGCCAAGGTTTGAGCGAGCGCACCGTCGGAAATCGGAAATCTCCCCAAAGCTTGAATATCGGCCTCAGAAATTGCCACTACCAGCAGTCGCGGATCGGGGCCCGAATCTGGCTGCAAGCGCACTAACGAGTCAAAACTCCCCAATTCCAGGCTTTGCAGGCCTCCCAACTGCCGAACTCCCATATTCAGCAGCGTTACAGTCGCGCCCGCAAGCATTGCAGGCAAAATCCTAACCCGTCGGTTTTGAGAACTCAGGTTGAGACCAGTTGCGACAGACATGACATATCGAAGATTTCGAGAGAATTTGGCAGTCACAGAAAAAATATGTCGGTGCAAATTAGCTTTGCAGTCTGTTCTTACAGAATTGAGCTTAATATGAGATTGAATGTAATTTTTTCAGAACTTCTGCCGCCACCGAGTTTCTTTAAGCTAATTACTCGATTTGGCAAAGTATTTCTCGAATCGGAACCGGGTTTTGGAAGATTGGCCGACAAATCCTGTCTTTCATTCCTTGTTTACCCAAATTCCCACAAGCGTTAAAATTTAGTCGATCGAACTTTCAGGATATTTTTGAGATTATGGCGAATCAACTTCCGATTCCGGTGATTGTTAACGGTGCTGCAGGCAAAATGGGCCGCGAAGTAATTAAGGCGATCGCCCATGCTAGTGACATGACCTTATTTGGGGCTGTAGACCGCTCTCCGTCGTGCCTCAACGCCGATGCCGGCGAATTAGCCGGATGTGGCCCGTTAGAAGTTCCCATCACTGACGACTTGCAAGGAATGCTGGTATTAGCAGCTCAGGAAAAGCAGTTAGGAGTGATGGTAGATTTTACGCACCCTTCGTCAGTGTATGAAAACGTGCGATCGGCTATAGCTTACGGGATTCGCCCCGTAGTCGGCACTACCGGATTGAGCAGCAAGCAAATTGAAAACTTAGCTGAATTTGCTGATAAAGCGAGCACAGGGTGTTTGATCATACCCAATTTCTCGATCGGCATGGTTTTGCTCCAACAAGCCGCCGTCACGGCATCTCAGTATTTTGAACACGTAGAAATTATCGAGCTGCACCACAATCAAAAAGCCGACGCTCCCAGCGGTACGGCAATTCAAACTGCCCAAATGTTAGCAGAGATGGGAAAAACTTTCAATCCGCCAGAAGTTGAGGAAACCGAAAAATTAGCCGGAGCTCGAGGTTCACTGGCGGATGAAGGGATTCGCATTCACAGCATCCGTTTACCCGGTTTAATTGCCCACCAAGAGGTAATTTTTGGCGGCGCCGGTCAAGTTTATACTTTACGACACGATACGAGCGATCGCGCTTGTTATATGCCCGGAGTCTTGCTGTCTATACGCAAAGTCATTGAATTGCGATCGCTCGTTTACGGTCTGGAAAAAATCTTGTAGGTAATTGGTAATTGGTAATTTGTAATTGGTAATTTGTTACTACTGCCAACTGCCAACTGCCAACTGCCAACTGCCAACCGCCAACTGCCAACTGCCAACTGACTAATTATGCTAATTCCCTTAACCCGCGAAACCTTTCAAGAATTAATTCCCGCCGTCGCCACGGGAGCGCAATACAAATATATCTGGGGAAAACCGCCCGATTTTTTGAGGCGAATGTTAATCTCTGCCGTCACCGTAGTTTTCCTCCTGGTAGTTTATAACTTCGTCGGTTCCGATGTCGGGCCGCTAGTTTTAATCACCGGATTGATAGCTGGTTTGTACTGGCTGTGGGGGCCGATTTTGTGGGCGAGTTTGCGGAATGCAGAATGCCGCAAATATCAATACTGCGGTTTTTGGCAAGGACGAGTTTTGGATATATATATTACAGATGAAGTCACAAGTCAAGAAGAAACAGTCAATCAAAAAGGACAACTCGTAATAGTTGACAACCTAGAACCACGAATCAACTTAGAAGTTGGCGACAAAACCGGATTTACTACTACACTTCGAGCTCCATTGCGGAAAGATCATCAAGGAATTGTCCCCGGCCAAGCTGCTTTAATGTTAATCATGTCAAATCAAGAAGATTTAGGCAGAATTGCCAAAGTTTCAGATATTTATATTCCCAGCCGTGACGTGTGGGTGAGCGACTATCCTTATTTACGCAGAGATTTGTTTGTCGAGATGAGCCAGCAAATTAAAAAAGGTAGGAAAAAAGACCGCGATCGCACTAATCAAAGCAGAGATGTAAAAAGGCGATCGCCCGCTGATTATTAATATTGATAGTAGCCACAAATTTAAGAGCGAGTGCAGGTTAAAATTCTGACAAAATTCACAAGATAGCCGCTAATGCCTGCGGTTTTTTAGGTGAACCCCTACAGTTTCATCTTTTTTAGTTCCGATCGAGGCGAACCCGCCCACATTCATGTTAAGCGCGATCGGCAACTTACCCAATTTTGGATGAATCCTGTATCTCTAGAAAAAAATCTAGGCTTCAAAGAGCATGAATTAAACCAGATTGCTCGTCTTGTAGAGGAATATGAACAAATATTGTTGCAGGCTTGGCATGACTACTTTGGTACATGAAACAGAACCCCTCGTAATTAAAGTCACGGTGACAGATGAAAAAGTAATTGTGGACTTAGTTGATGGTCGCAGTTTGAGTGTTCCCTTAGCTTGGTATCCCCGTTTGTTGCACGGTTCCCCGGAGGAAAGACATAATTGGCAGCTACTTGGAGATGGTTATGCCATTGAATGGGTTGATTTAGACGAACATATTGGAGTTGAAGGTTTGCTAGCCGGCCGACGCAGCAGTGAAAGTCAACGATCGTTTGAAAGTTGGTTAATTAACCGCAAGACTGATCGAAATAATCCAGAACGACTAATAACTAATGACTAATGACTGCTGACTTCTCGATCAACTGTTTCCCTCTTGCCCATAAGCTTGCCAAGCCAAATCCACCAGCCCGTTAACTATAGCCACAGCCACCACCGCAGAACCCTTGCGGCCCTCAATCCGAATGTGAGGAATCATCGAATCGTGCAGCCGCGACTTAGCCACGTCAACCCCCACAAACCCAGAAGGAGTCCCAATCACCAAAGCCGGTCGAATTTCCTCCGATTCAATCAAATCCACGATCGCCGACAAAGCAGTTTGAGCCTGGCCCACCACAAAAATCCCTTCAGGATAGCGTCTTGCCAAAGTTTCAATCCCCCAAGCCGCCCGCGTCCTTTCCTTTTGGGGGCGTGTCAAAGCCTCCATCGAACAGTAAACCGGATTCGCAAAGGTACTTTGGATTTGTGGCGTAATGCCCACCTGCACCATCGGCACATCTACCACGATCGTAGTTCGAGCAGCCAAAGCCGCCGCCCCAGCCTGCAAAGCCTGATCGGAAAAACTAATTAAAGACTTGTACTCAAAATCAGCAGTAGCATAAATCACGCGGCGGACTATTTCGTACTCCGCCGCTGAAAAACCGTGGTCGCCAATTTCGTTATCGATTAATCCCAGACTCTGGGCATCGCTTACGTGCCATTCCATTTGTTGGATAGCTGTCGCCTCTGAGTTGTCAGGTATCAGCTTACCAGCTTTTAGTCATTTGTTGACTGTTGACTGTTGACTGTTGACTGTTGACTGTTGACTGTTGACTGATAACTGTTGACTGTTGACTGGCAACTGCCAACTGACAACTGACAACTAAGTTTCCGACGATGAAGAAGATTTGCCCAACACCGGAGTCAGGAATGCCACCAAAACTCCGATCGCAAAACCAGCCACATTCCGAACCACAGGCAACCAGTCAGAAGTCCGAGTCACCACCGGCCCAAGTCCGAAAGCGAAAAACAGAATGCCCCACAGTGGGGAAAAAATCAGCGCCCACTGCCAAGCCACAACCTGTCCCGGCTTCCGAGGTTGAGCCGCAAACCCGCAGATGACGCCGCCAACCACCGAGGTAATTAACGTCAGAACCCACTGTTCCCTCGGCAAACCGGGAACCACGCGGCATCCGCCCTGACGCAAACAGCCTTCTATAGACTCCAAAGATTCAATAATTGCTCGATCTTCCCCATTGTCCCGCACAAAAAATTGATTACCGTAGCGGGTTTGCAGTTCCACCCAAAAAGTTCGCGGCAGCAGCGGATACAGCGAGTCGCCCACATTAAAATTGAGCAAATTGCCCCCTCGGGGGTCAGCAACTAGCAACACACTCTTGTCATCTAGCCCCCAATAACTTTTGACAGCCAAACCGGGCGTGCGATCGTACTGAGTCAGCACTCGCAGTTTCCAGCCGGTTTCGGCTTCAAATGCCTTTAAATTTTTTGCCAAATTTTGTTCTTCAATATCTGTGAGGGCTTTAGCTAAATCAATGATCGGCGTCTGAGTTGACGGCAACAAATCGGGATTATTGAAAGCGTGGGCTGCTGGTGCGATCGTCCACACGGACAAAGCCAGACAAAATGCGACAACAGATGCTAGAAATTTTCGCGGGAAAAGCTGTGACATAGGAACTTATAATCCGGGTCTTAATTGTGAATGCTAGCTGGCGGTCTTAACCAAAGGATAAGAGAAAACTCATATTTCTTTACAATTATTTACTTTACAGGAAGCCGAGAGCAAGGGGAAGGAAAAAATAGTTTTTGAGAAAGGGGGAGGGGGAGAGGGGGAAGGGGGGAGAAATTAGCGATCGAGATCCTGAAGGGGGTGAGTAACATCGAACATCCACTGAATCCCCCAATCTAAAATCTAAAATCTAAAATCGATTTGGTTTTGCCCCAACCCCCTCACAGAGAAGCCGATCGCGATCGCTTACATTAGGATTAGTTCTCAGATAATCCCCCACCCAGTCACAGCCCCTCACCAGCAAATCGTCAAGATCCAAATTCCACAAAATCAC
The DNA here is from genome assembly GCF_036702355.1 of Microcoleus sp. D3_18_C4. Lineage (NCBI taxonomy): Bacteria > Bacillati > Cyanobacteriota > Cyanophyceae > Oscillatoriales > Microcoleaceae > Microcoleus > Microcoleus sp. D3_18_C4. The sequence goes on along the minus strand of NZ_JAUBTF010000028.1, from coordinate 28,819 downwards.
CCGATTATCCCGGCCCGCAGAAGCCAGAACCTTCCCATCCGGGCTAAAACTCACGCTCATCACACTATCCTTGTGACCCGTCAAAGTTTTCAGCAAAGTCCCGCTGCGACTCCACAGCTTCACCTTATGATCGTAACTGCCCGAAGCAACCAACAAACCATCGGGGCTAAAACCAACGCTAGTCACGCTGTCGCTAGAACCCTTCAGTAGCGTCGCCACCAAAGTCCCATCTACCTTCCACAATTTCACCGAATTGTCGTAACCAGCCGAAGCCAGCATTTTGCCATCAGGGCTAAAAGCCACCCCCAACACAAAACTGTTGTGAGCTCCTTCAAAAGTTCTTAGCAAACGACCATCCCGATTCCAGAGTTTGAGAGTACCATCATCGCTTGCAGAAGCCAGCATCGAGCCGTCGGGACTGAAAGTCACCCCAGTCACCCAGCCTGTGTGTCCCGTCAAAGTCTTAATCAGCCTGCCGTTTCTAGTCCAGAGTTTCACAGTCTTATCCTTGCTAGCCGTTGCCAGAACCTCGCTATCGGGGCTAAAACTCACGCTCATCACGCTATCGGCGTGGGCGTCGAGAGTGAACAGCACAGAAGGCGAACACGGGAATAGTGGAGCCGAAGGACAAGGCAGAATATTATTCATGCCATCTTCTGTCAAACTCCAGACTTTCACCGTTTTGTCGTAACTCCCAGAAGCAAGTAGCTGGCCGTCGAGGCTGAAACTGACGCTGGCGACTCTCTGAGTGTGTCCTTCCAAGGTTTCTAGCAAAACTCCCGTGCGACTCCAGAGTTTGATAGTTTTGTCCGTAGAAGCAGAAGCCAGCCTTTGGCCGTCGGGGCTAAAAGTAACGCCTTGCACCCGGTTTTGGTGTCCGTCGAGGGTTTTGAGCGGCACGTCATCGAGTCGCCACAGCCTGATAGTTTTGTCAAAACTTGCCGAAGCCAAGGTTTTGCCTTCCGGGCTAAAACTCACCTGAGTAACTCGATCGGCGTGTCCCTCAAAAGTTCTCAGTAAGCGACTCTCTGGTTTAATGTTGCTAGCATCGGTTGGGCGTTTGTCGCCAACACCAGCAAGATTCCAGAGTTTGACAGTCCCGTCTGCACTTCCCGAAGCAAGTGTTTGACCATCGGGGGAGAAACTGACACCAAATACCCACTTGCTGTGTCCCCGCAAAGTTGTTAGCAGTTCACCTTTTTTAGCTGGTGTTGAATTTTCTGTTGGTGGGTGTTTGAGTGCAGCGATGCTCCAGATTTTCACAGTTTTATCTTCACCCGCACTGGCGATCGTTTCACCATCGGGGGAGAAACTGACGGTGTAAATTTTCGAGGGTTGTCTGTTTTCGCTGTGCCATAAATTAGCGATTAACCGGCCGTCAGAACTCCACAGTTTCACAGTACCGTCATCGCTCGCCACAGCGATTATTTTGCCGTCGCGGCTGAAGCTTAGCCAATTTACGGGAGCAAATTGTTCGATCGTTCGCAGCAGCGTGCCATCGGTTTTCCAAAGTTTGATAGTTTTGTCTGTAGAGCCACTGGCGATCGTTTGACCGTCCGAGCTAAAAGCAACGCTGGTAACGCTATTAGTATGCCCTTTGAAAGTTGCCAGCAAACTGCCGTCATTTTGCCAAATTTTGACAGTTTTATCTAAACTTGCCGAGGCTATGGTTTTGTTGTCGGGACTGAACGCCACACAGGAGACACTGTTAGTGTGGCCTTTGAAAGTTGCCTGCAAACTTCCGTCGCGCCGCCAAAGTTTGACTGTTTTATCTACACTAGAAGAAGCTATTGTTTCGCCGTCTGGACTGAAGCTAAGACCCCAAACTACATCGCCGTGTCCTTCCAAGCGGTTGCGTTCTTTAACTCCATAAACTGCCTGCTGGAGGGCGGCAGAAATCAGAATTTCGGTGTCTTTGAGAGTAGACATTTGTTGGGAGTGTTCGATCTGTTTCCACTTTTTACCAGCTCTCAAACTTTCCATCATGGCGTCAAATTTGTTGTTTGAGAAATAAAGTGCTTCAGAAGCTGCTGTCAGGGTACTGATTTCGGCTCGCTGAGTTTGAGCGACAGCTAGCTGTTTTTGACCCACAGCCCGCCACCAAAAATTTACGGCGGCGATGGTGGAACTGGTTAGCAGCATGACGCCGATCACTGCTAATCCCAGCAGTTGTTTGAGAAAAGTATTGGCTCGGTAGAGCTGTACTTGACTCATTTTTTTGTCTGCTTCTGCTTTGTGCAGTCTGGCTTCTAAGCCGAATCTTTGACGGATAGGTCGCACTAAATAGTCGTGTACTAATTGATAGCGGTCTTCGGGCGCTTCCCGTAGCAGAAATAGCAAACCGTGACCAACTAAAATGTCTAAAATTAAGTCGAGGTTGTCGGTTTTATTTGGTAGGCTTTCAGGGTCTTTGGCGAACTGTCGCTGTAGGGAAATTCTGTTTCTGCCGATCGCCGATAATTCGGTTTCGCGGACATCGGCTGGCTGCTGACCTGTAACTAACGAGAGTTCGTGTTTGGTTTTTATCAGGCGAACGCCTCTTTCATCTGTCAGGGAAAACAAGATTTTCCAAGCTGCGTCTTCGTTAACTGGTCCACAGTCAGAGATGACTCTTTCGAGCGATCGTTTCACTAATTCCGCTTTGGGATTGTCCCCCAACTGCTGGTATTGTGCTAGACTGGTAATACCTTCTTCTTGCAGTTGCGCTCCTACTACCTGCAATTCGATTGGTCGCACTTCTTGCAGTTCGTCTGCTAAATCTTCTACGAAGGCATCGATCAGTGCCGGCTCTAAATAAAATTCTGCCCGTTCTGTTAAGTGTCCGATGACAGCCCGCGCGTCTTTGATAGAAAAACTCCGCAGTTGGTAGCGGATGCTTTTGTCGAGAATATTATTGTTAATAGCATCAAGATTTGGGAAGCGATCGCAATCTAGTAAGTAGTGCAAATAATCTTCGCGCAAGCACAGAATTATTTTGACATAAGGCAAATTCAAAAACAAACGCAAAAAATTATAAAAAAGTTGTCTTTGTGCCACTGAAGTCGAAACAAAGAAAAACTCTTCAAATTGATCGAAAATCAGCACGGTCAACAAATTATTTGTGGCATTTTCGCGCAACTGCTCTATAATAAAAGAAGAGACTTCCGAGCTGCGAGCAGGAATAACCGAGCAACTTCTTTTGTGGATTTCCTGTAGTCCTTTCGAGATTAATTTACTTTCCTCTTCGGCTTGTTTGTCGTACAGTGCGCTGTTCAAAGCATTTTCTAACTCCACCAACCAGTCGGTGTAAACTTTGACTACTACGGGCAATGTATCCCGCGCGCCCGGAGTAATATTTTTCAAAGCTGGTACTAAGCCGGCATTGACTAGAGAACTTTTCCCGACTCCGCTGGGCCCGTGAATAATAGTTAATTTATGGTCGTCCCTGCTAATTCTTTCTAGCAAGCTATTGATATCTGTTTGCCGCGAGTAAGCTGTCATGGAGGCTGCGATGGCAGCTTGGTTGTGAGCTGAGGGGCCTGAAGGATTGACCGCTTGGCGCTGCTGCTGCAATTGGCTGGCTCCGATAAAAGCTCTAAATCCGTATTGATATTCGATCGAACGCTGGGTTTTTTTAATCCGAAACGCTTTAAGATACTCTCCCTGCTCGAAATAAACCGCTTGCAGTTCCGTCAAAATATCGATGTAAAGTCGGGGGTCGTACTTCGGCTCGCTTTGAGATTGAGCCAACTCCAAAGAATGAACCGCCGCTTCCCACTGGCCTAACTGCCGCAAACTTCTGGCTAAAAGTAAAAGATACGAACTCCTGTCGGATTTGGGATGTTGGATTTTAGATTTGGGTTCGTTACTTAACTCGTTAGAACCCACAATTTCTGGATAATTTCCCTCAAACCCCAATCTCAAATCTTCAATCAACAATCTCAAATCATTAGGCGTTTGATCCAAAATCGCCAAAGCCAACTCGGCTAGTTGGCGGGCTTGACTCCACCTCGACTCTTGCAGGGCAACTTCAGCCAAAAAGCCGTAATCTTGAGCTAGTTGGCTGGGGGTACCGTAAGTGAAGTGCAACTGCAAAGAATTTTCCGCTAATGCTTGCAACTCTCCCCAAGCTTTCAGTCGCTGCAGCACTTCTCCGAGGTGTGCTGTCACCTCAGCTACCAATTCCGGGCGTGAGGCAAGGGAGAAAGCGTTTCTAGATTTTTCCAGGCTAATCCACGCTTGTTCCCAGTGCTGGCGGTTGGCTACCGGGTTTCTGGCTGCTTGTAAGCGGTGACACAGGGCTATGTGAAACAGCACTATGCCTTCTCTCTCTAAAAATAAAATTTTGGGGACAGGATTCGACAAGGAGGAGAAGGTTTCTGGGTTTTCGGAAAGTTCCAAGTTTGCCAGTTCCCAGTTGCCCGTTTTCTGCTGCCAAAATAGTAAACTTTCTTGGTAGTGAATTAAGGCAGTTTCGGTTTGGTCGCTGACATAGTAATCTCGACCGAGAACGAATTGCAGGCTGGCTTTGAGGGCGGGTTCTAATTCTTCACCGCGATTTTGTAAATCTCTTAAAGCTAATTCTAGTTCTCGGCGTGGCAAAGAGCCGATCGCCAAATCGAAGGTATTGCCCGGACTCAATGGCGAATACGAGTGGACATCTGATTGTCGTCGGTTTTGTGGCCGTGAGTTAAAAGTTAGAAAGCGTTCTCCAGGGCTGATTTCGCGCTCCAGGGCGCTTTTTTCGCACTGGCTTTCGCAGGTTTCACAATTAGCTATGGTGCTGACGTTGCTGCTGGCGAGTTCTTGATTGAGTTCGCCTATTTTAAATATAGTATCGGCCCGCCTAGCGAGAAAATTAATTAATTCGTCAACGCCCATTTCAAATTTAATTGTGGCGGCGGCCCAACTTTTGAAATCCGGGGCCAGACGAATCATTTTGGTCACGATATCATCTGTTACCCACAAAATCACTGGGCAGGAAAAATTTTTGCGAAATTCGTCTCGCACTTGATTGGTAGAAGCCATCAGTTCGTCGATCGCTACTACTGTTTCTAAACCAAATACCATCAAAGCCGAGGCAGAAACCACAGGCGAGTACCCCTCTTGGAAAGTGCTTGCCTGCAGAGTAGTGTAAAGGGTTTTGACTGAAGCTGGCAGGACGAGATCTTGAATTGGAACTGGGGACACTTCTCGCAGCCGCTGCGCTATTTGCTGGCGCAACTGCTCGTAGTTGCAGCGCACCAAAATTAGCGAGAATTGGTGTTGAGACATTGTGATTGACCTGACCAGAGTTTTGAGCGATCGCTCGTTGTAGTTGGCAGTTTCTTGTACCTTAATTAGATCGGTCATGCGTGCACCTCTTTTGCATTAATCAATTACCTAACGCTCGCCAATCGTGACTGAAAGCGTATCTACTTAGACAGCGCCGTCTCTGTCTGACGCTTTATCTCTGTATAAATACGTAGTTTCTCCTACTTGTTCTATCAATACTTACATAGTTATTAGATCCAATGTAAAGATATCATACCTCTCAATCTCAGAGAATGCTAGACTTCCCAATAAAAAATTAAGGTTATCTTAGATGTTTTTATTCAGCTATACATAAAAAACTACAGATCATAAATAGCCAACTGCTAAGTTCACGATCATACCGCCGGCTAGCTATTAGTAAACAACTCCGATATATCTGTAGCAGGCATTTAACACAACCGCAAAAAAAATGTCGTCCGGGATGGGATGATATGAAATTAAGAGCAACAGGTAAAAACAGAAATAGGGGGTATGACATTGCAGATATGAGAGTTGAGAGTGGGGAAAGTCCTTAGTGGCGGCAAAGTTGTATACGACAATAACATTCACCGCCTATAGCCAGCATTCAACAGAAATCAGCCAGTGGCAAAAACCGCTGACTGATTTCTTTATTAAATTGTAAGATTTCGGCGTTGTGAGCGATGAATTTTCAGTTAAATACTTTCTAATTCCCTGGTGGTTAAGGGTTCTTAGAGTCACGAAGCTATCTCAAAAACCCCAACTATTTTGCTTCAGTGCGCTGCAGCCACTCCTTATATTTTCTGGTTTCTGCTAGGGCTGGATTAATCCCAAACCAACGACCTTCTTGATCGCGGTATTCAAAGACAAACATACTTCGCAACAAGATTTGAGACTCTTCTTCGCCGGTTACACTTTGTCGCTTGACGACTTGAAACAGCAATTCCCATTCCAGGTCATTGATGGCTCCCAAAAGGTCATCGCGATATTCTTGAATGACGCTTTCGAGGCATTCGCGAGAGAAGGGAGGGTCTTCGTGCTGCAAACAGCTATACAAAAGCATCAGTAGATTGCGAACGTGACCGCCACTAATCCGGCAAAGCCGATCTAAAGTTTCGGGAGAGTCAAACACCTGGGAAATCAAATCAATGCGTTGATCGGGAGCAACTTTCGGGAAAGCTCTAGCTAATACTAACTGCCGCAGCAGTGCCATTCCTTCGAGGTGGTCTTCGCCCGATCGCACTTGCACTGGTACCATCGGCATCACCTTGGGCTTGACTCCAAATCGACTGGCAAGGCGGCCGAAGTCGTTGGAAAAAATCAAAGTCAGGGGAATCGTGTAGACAACATGGCAATTAAGTTTTTTCAACTGTTCGCCACGGTCTAAAAACAGGTATTCTGGCTGGGTGCGTCCGCTGGGTTTGAGGGAGGCGTCGAGGCGATCGAGGTTGTCAACGATGACTGCGAGCCCTTTTTTGCCTTGCTGCTTGAGTTCGGCGTTAGCTTTGTTGAGGAGTTCTTCGTTGATCGACTGCAAAATGCTGTTGGTGCGGGGTTCGAGATATTGCCTGAGTTGCGATCGCAGTTTGGGAGAGTCTTTAGTTTTAGCAGTAACTCTAGCAATGCCTACAGATAACTCGGCTTCCGCTGACAAATCTATGGGAGTCTGCAAAAATTCTGCCACTTCTGCAAACAGATTTGTAAAATAGCTCGGTCTGAGTTTGATTTTAGCCGATTCCATAGTTTCGCTGACTTGGCGCGCAATGCTCAGCAAAATATCGCTGATATCTACATCACCCATGTCTAAGTCTTGGGAAGACTCGAAGTAGACTACGCAAAAACCCTCTTGCTCTAGCTCAGCTTTCAGCCGAAACAATTCCGTAGATTTGCCACAGCCGATATGTCCTGTAAATAGCTGACAGGTTGGCTCGTTGGGGGAGATGCGGGTAATGGTTCGCTGTAAAGATTCAATGATTTTGCCGCCACGCACGGAACCAAAATCAATGTAGTATTGATAATCCCCTGGGTCTCCCGCAACAAGGGTCTTGCTGGGGTTGCAGGCTTTATAGAATCTGTCTAATTCGAGTGCGATCACAATGGAAGCCGAATAAAAGTTAAAAAAGTTAATCGAAAGTCTAAACTTTCTTTAGTTGAGTTTAGTTTGATTTGTAACCTTTTGCCCTGTGGGGTAATGCCCTAAATACCCAAAGAACCTTGATCTGGCAAGGGGTTTTCCCGGCGCTGGAATTGGGAATTTTTAATTAATAATTTTTTATTACTTAGCGGGATCAGTGATATTACTGATATCAGCAGGAGTATGGGTAAATTTGCGGGGATCTGGTTAAATGGTAGGGGAAAACAGGGTTCAAGAGAGAGAGATTAAACAGTTTTGAATTTGTGCTAATCCTTAATTCCTATATTGTCAAGACGTAGATGGCTAGTTTTGGAGCGGTTTCTCAAACAGAGTTAGGGCGCAGGCGCCAAAAGTTGCGGCAGCAGAGGCGCGCTCGATTGGCGGCTGTTGTGTGGCAAATGCTAGCAGCGAGCGCAATCGCTGGAGGTTTGCTGTGGTGGATTGCTCAGCCGGCTTGGTTGATTGCCCGATCGGAACAAGTGAAGGTGGAGGGCAATCAGTGGCTGTCGGATAAGGCGGTGCGGTCTTTGGTGCCGCTGTCTTACCCGCAGTCGCTGTGGGGGATTCAACCGCAGGCCCTGGCCGAAAAGCTGGAGTCAACGGGGCCCATCGCCAAAGCGAAGGTGACTCGTAACTTGTTTCCGCCGAGTTTGACTATAGAAGTGGCAGAACGCCTGCCGGTGGCCGTGGCGCAGCCGACGGCGGTGTTGAGATCGAACAGTGAGAAGGAAAAAGTGGGGTGGCTGGACGCTCGCGGAGGTTGGATGCCGTCGGATAGTTATACTGCTGTACGATCGCAGAATAGTTCGATCGGGCCCGGCAGCATTCCGGGACCTCCGCCTCAGCGTTCTTTGCCCACTTTAAAAGTCATCGGGCCTTTGGAACAATATCGCGCCTCTTGGCCGAAGTTTTACCAAGGACTCAGCGGCTTGACGGTGAAAGTGTTTGAGATTAATTGGCAAAACCCGAACAACTTGATCTTGAAAACAGAGATCGGTACCGTACACTTAGGGCCGTACAGTTCCAAGACTGCGGAGCAACTTAAGGTTTTAGACCGAATGCGACAATTGCCAAAACAGCTAGATTCAAGCAAAATAGCCTACATTGACTTGAAAAATCCTGCTTCGCCGATCGTCCATTTGCCAGAACTACCCGGCAGTTTGGAGAGTTCAACTCCGGCACCCACTCGCGCCCGAAATTGATCCTCTGTCAACAAAAGGTAGAAGGTATCGATCGGACGGCAGAATTTTTAGCCATCAGGATCAATACGCAGCACTGGAAATAAGGACTGTTTTTTGATATCGAGTCGGGAAAAAAAATCAGATTTTTCTTTCCATCCCGATGCCTCTGAGGCTAGTATCCATTTTTTTTCCTTCTGCCTTGCTTACAACTGCCTTAATCCGGTCAAGTACCTGGATGGCGTCAAGCGAGGTCTGGGCTAGCGAGGTCGGCCAAATCCGAGATTGCTAACATTAAGCATCGACCAGTGTTAGTTTTTCGCGCAACTTAGCCTATAGTTGATTGTGAATTGGCGTTTAGTTAAAAAGCTGTAATCTACTATCCCCGACTCTAATGAAGCTTAATAATAGACAGGGGTCTGACCAAGACAGTCCCCCTTCGGAAGAAGTAAAAAATTTTCCGGTGGCTGCAGATTCCGCCAATCCCTTTAGACGCAAGTCTGGTTATGTAAATGTAGATAGTATTGATATCGATCCTATGGTCAATCCCAAAGACATAATGCCCAGCAGTGCTGCCAAAATCAAAGTAATTGGCGTCGGCGGCGGTGGGGGCAACGCCGTTAACCGGATGATTGCCAGCGAGGTTTCTGGTGTCGAGTTTTGGTGCGTGAATACAGATTCCCAAGCTCTGGTTCTCTCAAATGCTCCGAAACGCTTGCAAGTCGGACAGAAGTTGACGCGCGGTTTGGGGGCAGGGGGCAATCCGGCGATCGGTCAAAAGGCTGCGGAGGAATCTCGCGACGAGGTTGCTAATGCTCTGAATCATGCGGATTTGGTGTTTATCACGGCCGGCATGGGCGGCGGTACGGGCACGGGCGCGGCTCCGATCGTGGCTGAGGTCGCTAAGGAAATGGGCGCCTTGACTGTGGGCATAGTGACGCGGCCTTTCACGTTTGAGGGACGGCGGCGCACCAGCCAAGCTGAGGAAGGGATTGCGGCTTTGCAAACTCGGGTGGATACGCTGATCGTAATTCCTAACGACAAGCTGCTGTCTGTGATTTCCGAACAAATGCCGGTACAAGAGGCTTTTCGAGTTGCTGACGATATCCTGCGCCAAGGGGTTCAGGGTATTTCTGACATTATTACTATTCCCGGTTTGGTGAATGTTGACTTTGCTGACGTGCGGGCAGTAATGGCGGATGCGGGTTCGGCTTTGATGGGCATCGGTGTGGGTTCTGGCAAGTCACGGGCTAGGGAGGCTGCGATGCAGGCTATTTCTTCGCCTCTGCTGGAAGCTTCGTCTATTGAGGGCGCTAGAGGTGTGGTGTTTAACATCACGGGCGGTACTGACATGACGCTGCACGAGGTGAATGCGGCGGCTGAGACGATTTACGAGGTTGTCGATCCGAATGCCAATATTATTTTTGGAGCGGTGATTGACGAGCGGCTTCAGGGCGAAATTAAGATTACTGTGATCGCTACTGGTTTTTCGGGGGAAGTTCCGGCGCCTCCGACTCCGGGGCGGACGCAAAATGTTAATGCTCCTTGGCGGGCTGCAACTGTGCCGACGACTCCTGCTCAACAGACGCCTGATCCGAAAGCGAAACCGCCGCAGGATTTGGGATTGGATATTCCTGAGTTTTTGCGTAACCGTCGCCCGCCAAGATGATTTTAGATTTTAGATTTTGGATTTTAGATTGGGGATTTGGCGATTTTGGATTTTAGATTTTGGATTTTAGATTGGGGATTTGGCATTGAATCTCCACTCTCCCATCTAAAAAATCGAAAATATCGAGCATCTAAAATCTCAAATCTAAAAAATCTAAAATCTAAAATCTAAAATCTAAAATTTCCAGGGTTTGGCCTGGTTCGGGTTCGAGGAGTTGGGTGGAGAGGCCGGATTTTGCTAGTAAATCGCGAAATTCGGGGATGCTGCCGACCGATCGCACTAACATTGCTAAAATGCCTGTGGCTCGGATGTCTCCCACCGCTGTAGGCAGAAAAAACCGAGGTTTGAGTGTTTGGGCGAGGCTGAGGGCTTCCGAAGGGCCGATGATGACTTGTCCGAGGAATGGGAAGATTTGACCGATGACTGGGGCGATCGCTACGTCTACTGTGTCTATTTTCTGTTTAACTTTGTCTAATGGCGGCAGGTGCGGTTCGTAGTAAAGTGTTTCGCCGCTGCTTAAATCTTTGAGCAAATAGCCGTTTTCTTCCTGTCCGGGCCCGATTTCGGCTCCGGGTACGGCAGTAATTTGTAACTTTTCTTGATAATTAAATTCTTGCCAATTAGCTAAAGATGTGATATTGGTGTAGCCTAAACTGCTGAGGACTTTGGCGGCGGTGGGTGAGGCGATCGCGGGAATTGTGCGATTCCCTTCGGGATAGCTTCGCTTCACGAGCTGTTCGAGTGTTGGTCTGTGACAGTGGTCGTCTAATCCTTGGGAAATTAGGATGAGGTCGATCGGCGGTAAGCTGCTGGGAGTGAAGGCCACGGGGGTGTTGTGGTAGGCGGTGTACAGCCAGGGTTGACCGTAAAATACGAGCGGATCGACCAGCCAAGGATCGACGAGGATGGTTTGGCCTGCAATGTGGAAGATCCAAGAGTTGAGGTCGATTCGGGTGATTTTCACAGTTGTTTGCAATAATTCTTTACATTTGGTTTAATCATAGCTAATTTTGTTTGGGAATTTTAACCGCAGATGAGGGCGGATGAACGTGGATAAGATGGGATTTGTCTGGTTCAAGTTGGCGTTTATTTACGGTTGAAATAAGATGATTAAATCGAAGATTCCTGTGGCTTTGACTGTGGCTGGTTCTGATAGTGGCGGTGGGGCCGGAATTCAGGCGGATTTGCGGACTTTTGCGTTTCACTGCGTGCACGGTACGAGTGCTTTGACTTGCGTGACGGCTCAAAATACTTTGGGGGTGATGCGAGTTGATGCTTTGTCTGCGGAGGCTGTGGCGGCTCAAATTGAGGCGGTGGTTGGGGATATTGGGGTGGATGCTGTGAAGACTGGGATGCTGCTGAATCGGGAAATTATGGCGGCGGTGGCTTCACAGGTTGAGGCTTTGGGAATAGGCAATTTGGTTGTCGATCCGGTGATGGTTTCACGATCGGGCGATCGATTGATTGATGAGGGGGCGATCGCATTTTTGCGCGATGTTTTGATTCCTTTGGCTGCTGTCGTGACTCCGAATCGGTTTGAGGCTCAGATTTTGAGCGGTTTGCAGATAGTTTCTCTAGACGATATGCGATCGGCGGCGCAGCAGATTTATCGTTTGGGGGCGAAAGCTGTTTTGGTGAAAGGCGGCGGGATGGCGGGAGATTTGCGGGGAATTGATGTTTGGTTTGATGGTGCGCGGTTGGAGGTGTTGAAGACTGAAAATGTTGATACTGGGAATACTCACGGGACTGGTTGTACTTTGAGTGCTGCGATCGCCGCTAATTTAGCATTAGGTAAAGATTTATTGACAGCGGTGAAATTAGCTAAGAATTATGTTACTACTGCTCTCAAATATGCTTTGGATATTGGGGAAGGTCAAGGCCCAGTAGGGCATTTTTTCCCGCTTTTATTGAAATAAGAAGTCATTGGTTATTGGTTATTTGTTATTGGTTATTGGTTATTTGTTTGTTGCTCGCTTGGGCCTGCTAATAACCAATAACAACTGTCAACTGTCAACTGTCAACTGTCAACAATCAGTTAATTTCTTAATTTCTCAGGCGAAAGAGCGATCGCCACCAAGTCTTCGATTTTCTTAATATTCGGATCGCCGGCCAAATAACCAATCCCTCGGTGCAAGTGCAGGCGAAATTGTTTCGCTAGAGTTTCTTTTTCTGTGCCTAAATTATCTTGGTGACACCGCTGCTTGAGGGCAATTATCAGGATATCAGCCATGTCGCCGCCGAAGACATCCCAGCTTAATTCGACGTTGCTGTCGCTGGGAATTGGTACTGGCGATGGGATGCTGGGTTCGGCGAGCGATCGGCAAAATCCCCACCTGCATAGAATATTCCACTGATCGATTTTGGTCGATCGTTTCAGTTTTGATAGTTGGTCTTTGCCGGTTTGGGAGAGGCGGATGCGATCGACTGGTGGTTCCATATTTTTAACCCTGTGTTGGTAAGATTACTAATTGACTCAAACGCTTCATAATTTTGAGAAAAGTGTACAAGTCATTACCCCGTCTGCGAATATCAAAGGGGTCAGACAAAGCATATAAGGGTACTTCTGCCTTCACCAATTTAACAAATATGAAGCTTCCTCCAGCATTAATAAGACCATAGCTGGGTTTATTGGCGTTAGGGTTACATAGCATATAAGCAAGGATTTGTGCAAGTCCTTCTTCAATAGAAAATCCAGCTTTTTTGGATTCGATAACCATCACCCAGAATTGATCTTTTAATACTAAGGTATCCATCTTTCCTCGGATGAGAGTTCCCTCATCTTCGCTGACAATTTCTACAGATGTTTCTGCTTTTACATAAAATGGGGCTAAGTAAAAATCTCCGATAAAAAGCATCGGATCTAGTACAGCCATCGGAATCACATTTTCTAGCAAGGGTGGGTAATTTAGCAAGTTGATGTAACCTGCTTTTACTTTGTCTAGAAGTTGTTTGTCTAAATCGGTCAGTTCGGGAAGGTCGTCTTGCCACTCGCGGAAAAATTGCTCGTCTTCAACTAACTGAATGCCAAATTGATCGATAAGATCGCGGAGGTTTACGGCTTGTGCTTGTAAGATGTTTACCATAGATTTTACCAAAAATAACCTTGTTCAACAGTGGTTTGGTGTTTGGCGGAGTCGTATTTGAGGAGGTAGCTGTGGGCGATCGCCTCCAATTCTTGCAGCTTATCATATTCTACTTTTCTAATTTCCGTGTCGGTAGAAAGCAGGATGACTTGGTGGCTGGCCGAGGGGAAATAGCGTTCGACTAGGTTGTTTCTGTGGGAGGAGTCGAGGCGGCCCAAGGGAGTGTCGATCGCCACTGGCAATTGTCTCCCGGATACTCTAGCTAATCCCCACAAAAAAGCGATCGCCAGCAATTGTTTTTCCCCGGCTGAAAGTCGGTGTTTGGGTACCGGTTTGCCTTCTGGATCGTAAATCGAGAGGCTAAATGTTTGAGTGTCGATCGCAACTCTGTGCACGAGGTCGGTTTTGTGCAACAGGTAGCGGAAACAGTCGGTAATTTCTATTTCGAGTTTGTTGAGTTTTTTGAGAGTTAGTTTTTCTTTAAAGAGTTTCAGGGTGGCTTGGGCTTTGGCGATCGAAGCGATGACGTGTTGGCTGTTTCTGATGGTAATGTATTCGCTGCTGTAGTTTTCGAGTTCTTTTTGGTTTTTGGCTAATTCTCTCTCTAATTCATCGACGCGGCGGTTTGCTGATTCCAAGGCGGCGGCTGCGATAGCGACTGCTTTTTGGGCTTTCCTGACTTCTTCTTCTAGTTTTTCGTAGGCTTCGGGGGAAGCGGCGGCTGCGAGTTGTCTGTCTGTAAAGTCGATTTCTGCTTCGATGCTTTTGATTTCTTCTATTTGGTCGCGGGCTAGAATTTGCTGGGCTTTGATTTGGTAGTTAAGAAGGTTTTCTAGTTGCTGGATGCTGTTGCTGTCGGCATTCATCCAGGGCGAAACATCTGTTCCGGCTTGCTGTTCGAGTTCTTGGTTTTCTTGGCGGATGAAGTCTTGAATTTTATCTAGCTGTTGGGGATTTAACGAGATTTCCGCGATGTAGTTGAGGAGGCGATCGCTTCTTTGTTTGATAATATTTTGGGCAATCTTTGCTTGCTGCTGGCTGTCTTCTGTTTCTGCTTGAATTTTTGCGTCACTTAGCAATGGCGAAATTAGGGCTAGTGGTAGCGTGTTTGATGCCAATTCCATCATGGCTTGACGGTTTTTTTCTGCCTGATTTCTGTAGTCGTTTAGCTGTCTGTCTAGTTGACTGCGATCGGCGGCAATTTTTCCGCCTTCATAAATAAATTTTTCTGATGCTTGTTGCTGATTTTTTTGAGCTTTATCTAACTCGTTTTTAAAGCTAGCTTGTTCTTCTGTTGCTAATTCTTTCTTCTCAGTAATTTGCTGAAAAGTTTGTTCGATTTTCTCTAAAGCAGCCAAGTCTTTTTTGCCAGCAATTTCTTTCCGCTTGCGGCCGGCTAATATTTCTAAATCGACGGCGAGGCGTTCTGCTAATTCTAAACCTAAAAGAGATTTAATCGCCCCCACGACAAACTCTGGCGGTGTTTCCAGTTCGGCGAGTTCTTTTACTTGTTCGCCGTCAAACAAAAATAGGTTGGAGATTCCGACGGGCAAAAGGGTTTCGATGTATTCGTCCCAGGTGTTAGTAATTGCTTTGTCCGACCACCAATCGCTGACAATCTCGCTGTAGATGAGAATGCTTAAGTTGTCTTTGATATCTAATTTTTTCCAGTATCTAACTATTTTGAATTGAGTTAATTTGTCATCTTGGACTTGTTCAAATGTTAGTTCGACGCGGGTATCTTCTAATGGGGGAGTGTGGCGGTTGACGCATTGATTGAGAAAGTCGCTGTAGCTTAAATTGCCTCTGGTGGAACATTGGGCGCGGCCACCGTAGAGGGCGAGGCGAATGGCGTCCATGAGGGTGGTTTTGCCGCCGCCATTCATGCCGCCAAATAAAATGACTGGGCAGGGATTTCCGTCTTTTTCGGGGCGGAGATTGATGGTTTGGGTGCCTGCATAGGGGCCGAAGTTTTTGAGGACGAGTTCGAGGAATTGCATTGTAGATGTTGTTGAGATGGGATGAGAGTTGGTGGGTGCGATCGGCGTGTCCGACAGTCCGGGGTCGATGTGTGAGTCCGACAGTCCGACAGGGATTGAAATCCCTGTCTCATAGCTGAAGTCCTCTTGAAGAGGACTGAAATCGGCGATCGTTGAATTTCGCCCTTCAGTCGGTTTTAACCGACTTTCGCTATTAGACGGGGATTTCAATCACTCCTAGGGCTTGTGGGTAAGCCCGATCGACTCGATTGGTCGATGTGTGAGTCCGACAGTCCGACAGGGATTGAAATCCCTGTCTCATAGCTGAAGTCCTCTTGAAGAGGACTG
>NZ_JAUBTF010000028.1:0-13078 GCF_036702355.1 Microcoleus sp. D3_18_C4 | reverse complement strand
GCGATCGTTGAATTTCGCCCTTCAGTCGGTTTTAACCGACTTTCGCTATTAGACGGGGATTTCAATCACTCCTAGGGTCTGGATGTAAACGCAATAGCTGGAGAACCCGCGAGTCGGAGAGTCGGTCAATGTTTTTCAATTAATTCTCTGGCGAATTCGGGTGCCACCGGGTGGGTGGATTGTCTTGATCCGTGATTTGTTCTAAATGGGAATTTGTGGTTTTTTGTAAGTGATGTTCCTTTTGATTTATCACATAAGCGACTGCTGAGTCTAGTTGTTTTTGTCCTAAAGAAAATACTCCGTATCCTTCTGGCCACGAAAATTTATTGGGATTTTGCAAATTTTGATTGAGATAACGGCTGCTGCTACCTTTAATATTTTTAACGAATTCAGCGATCGATTGTGTCGGAGGAATGGAAACTATTAAGTGGATGTGATTTTCTGTGTCGCCGATGGCGTGGAGGATGCAATTGAGGGTGTCTGCTTTACCGATGATATAAGAGTAAAGTTCGGTTTCTTTTGCGGGAGATATGAGAGGCTGTCGCTCTTTTGTTGCCCAAACTAAATGATAGTACAGCCGCCACATTGCCATAAAGATTTTTCCTGATTTTTTAGGTGGATTTATGATTCTGTCAACGAATCTGAGAGTGCGATCGGGGTCGATCGGCGAGTCCGACAGTCCGACAGTCCGACAGTCCGACAGTCCGACAGTCCGACAGGGATTGAAATCCCTGTCTCATAGCTGAAGTCCTCTTAAAGAGGACTGAAGTCGGCGATCGTTTGATTTGACCCTTGAGTCGGTTTTAACCGACTTTTGCTATGAGACGGGGATTTCAATCACTCCTAGGGTCTTCGGGTAAGGGCGATCGCCCTGAAGTCGGCTATCGTTGAATTTCGCCCTTGAGTCGGTTTTAACCGACTTTCGCTATGAGACGGGGATTTCAATCCCCGGCGGGCTTGTGGGTAAGCCCGATCGCCCTGAAGTCGGCGATCGTTGAATTTTGCCCTTCAGTCGGTTTTAACCGACTTTTGCTATGAGACGGGGATTTCAATCCCCGGCGTATCTTCGGGTTAGCCCGATCGCCCAAAGCCCCAAAGCCCGATCGCCCGATCGACATTATTGACCTAATCTTTGCTATTTTCCCCTCCTGAATTTGGCGGTGAAAATTTAATATCCGCCCAAGATAGCTGCCTACTTTGATTGCTATTGCTTTCGAGTTCTTCTTTAAGTTTGGCAATATCAACGGTATCGTTTTTGGCGGAACTGTTGGTTTGGGCGATCGCATCTTTGAATTGCTGAATGTTTTCCGTCGGATTTGCTTTAATATCTTCCACCGCTTTTTTTAAATTGCGTTGATAGTGGGCGTTACCAATCGCTTCTTCCTTCGATCGCGAACTGGTTTCAAAGCATTTGTCCAAATCGGCGTAAATGCCTGTACGGCGGGGTTTTGTGTAGTATTGGCGTTCTGTATCCAGGAGTTTTGCCATCAATTCGAGGTGCATTTTGTCCTCGCTGCAAATCTCTTCGATCGCAGTCCATTCATCGCTACCGAGGAGTTTTCTTTCGGCGGCGGGACGGGAATCTTCAAAAGGTTCGCCCGTGACTTCTTCGTAAATCCGAGGTAAAGAATCGTCGAATTCGTGCTTTTCTTCCAGCCAAATGCGGCGGATTTCGCTAAGTTCTTCTGGGGTAATTAAGGTGATGTCGCGCATTTCTAGGGGTGCGGTTTTGCGGATTTGGGTTTGTGCTTCCAAGACTCGTCTCAGCCAGTGTTCTCGCCAGAATTTGGTGTAGGGCCCTGGGATGGGTTCGACGGAGGTTGTGTCGTCGCCCATGTTGCGTTCAAACAGTTCTACTCTACCGTAAATGCGTCGGAAGTCTCTTTTTGGGCGATCGTCTTTTATGTCTAATTCGTTGCGAATATCGAGGAGAGGCTGCATCCATTCTTTTTCCTCATCGTTTTGAATCATTGCCTCCATAGATTTGTCTTGGCTTACCATTGTGCAAACCCAGCAGCCAAAGCGAGAACTGCCGCAGCTAGGTGTAGACGTATCGACAACTAAAGGACATTCATTGTCTGCTGTTGCGCCTCGATACATGGTAAATAAATCTTTATTGCTATTTTCCCAAGGGTTAGGCCACTGATTCAGATAAATCCAGACTTCATCAGTTCGCCAATCTTCTATCGGACTATAAATTAGGGAATTAGGCAGACTAGGACTCTGATAAAGCAGAGATTTAATGGAACTAGATTTATCATTTAGACGGTCACTCATGCGACCTATTTCATGTTTCTCCATTGAAACAGCGCGTTTAATGCTTTCAGCTTTGCGAGTACCCAATATAAGAATTACTTCTCCATTGATTCTCACCATATCACGAACAAACCGATTAGAAGGAAGGATTTTCAGGCGTTCAGTACACCAGCGAAATCCATGTCTCGGTGCTGGGTAGCCTTTTCCCATCAAGTTGACCCAGAAAGTATCTTTGACATCTGGATAAAGCATATGAGGCTCTATTGGGAGCTGCTGCTTTATAGCCGCAGACTTCATCTGTTTTAATGATTGACGTACCCAAGTAGAAACTATCGGGTTCTCTACCAGTGTATCTGTGGTAATTACATAAATTTTTTTCGTCCTTTTTTCAGGTGGTAATTCTGCTATTGCATACCAGATAAGCTGCACTACCGCAGTGCTGTCTTTCCCACCGGAATATCCTAAAACCCAAGGTAGATCATCTAAACAATATAAATCTCTAATTTCTTGACTTAATTTTTTTATTTCTTCCACTAAGTCCCTAACGGTACGGGGTGGAAAAAGTGGTAGCATTGTTTCTGTCATGTCTTCAACCTCAGTTACTTTATTAAGCTCTAAATACATTCCGCCGATGCCATTCTAGCGATTCAAGTCTTGGTAAATCTTGGTCGGAAGTGGGCAGGAGAATAGTTTCACTATGAAAATCTTTCATACATCTGGCATTGGGGGATTCCTCTTCTAAGTCATTAGCGACGATAATTCTGTAATTATCATCTATAGCAAACCAACCCTGGTCAAAAGCCCAATGATGATTTTTGCACAATGATATCCCATTATTAATTTGATTATCATAAAACTTTGAAAATGGCTTAATATGTGAGCCATCTACAATATTTTGAGTTAGATTTCTGATAACTTTCAATCGACAAAATGCACACTTGTAATCATATGTATGTACTACTGCTTTCCTGAAAAAAGCATTTCTAACAGCAGATTTTGTTAAATGAAATCTCGGTTCTCCGTCAGAAACTTCGGCTGTAGCCGACATTTCTCTTTCTGTGTGACTAACATTTTCAAACTCTTGATTGACCTGCAAAATCTCTCCAATATCGTCTCTATTTGATGAAAACCATTTAGCAATCAGTGTATCTATTAATTCCGCTCTAGAATTTTGGTCTTGGAGTAAATCGAATAATTCATTATCCCAACTACCGTATTCTACAGCTTCTCTTAGCTTGTTAGTTGTTTTAGGCTTTGAACCGTTAAATCCCGATTTCAATGTTTTATGCCAGAATCCATCACCTTCCAAATGCCAAAATGGATAGTACAAACCACGATTGTGAGAGTCAGAACCTAAAATTTCCCAATACTTGTTAAATGTTTTAACCAAGGCGTCCGAAACATAAATTCGATTTTCCCTAATTATTCCTTGAGCAATTAGATCGATGATTGACAATAGTAATATTGGCTTATGATTAGCTTGGCCACGTTGGCGTGTGTTATTTACATTAAGAGCTGCAAAACGTTGGCGATAGTATGCTAAATTCTTATTTTCGGACTCTTCTCCTGTAGTCATTTTCTCCTGCCGCTAGAATTAAATAAAATCCGACCTGAAATTTTACACTCTTGTCAACAAAAAGTTAAGCACCGCAAGGCAAAACCATAACGCAGAAACTAGACAATTTAAGCAGTGTCAGCAGACTAAAAAGTAATTTTATAGCCTAGACAGGAGATAATTATATCACTGTCCGCGTGCATCTGCTGTTAAAAAATCATCTCTCACCCCCCCAGATCAAATATGTCCTACAGCGACTTCAAAACGATCGACCAAGCCGTCTCAACCCTGGATCTAACCGTTGAAGACATTCCCCACTTATTCAGCCACATTACCCCGATCGCACCTTCAGAACGCCTCAGACAAACTCTAGACGAAGCTTTAGACTTAGCCTCAAGTATCAGCACCGAAAAAGCTCGATCGGAATTAATCCTCACTCCCATTCTACTCGAAATACGGCGCACTTTCAACAACAAAATTGGCTATTTTTCCGGCAACACATTTAACGTAGAAGAGAGCCAAGGATTAACCGGGGCTTGTGACTTTCTCCTCAGTGCGTCGAGCAATCAATCATTAGTTACAGCCCCAGTCTTGACATTAGTGGAAGCCAAAGACAACGATATTAGAATAGGCTTGGGACAGTGTGCGGCTCAGATGGCAGCAGCTCAAATATTTAATGCCCGCAAAGGCCAAGAACAATCCGCAATTTATGGAGCAGTTTCAACGGGTACAAACTGGAAATTCCTAATACTAGAAAATCAGTTGTTAAAAATTGATTTGACTGAATATTATATTACTCAGCTAGACCAAATCTTGGGCATTCTTGCAGAACCATTCAGACGCTATTTTAATTAGCCCTGTTTTTGGTGGCATTTAGCCGCTGCAATTACAAACGCAGGTGGCACGGGTCTCCCGCCTGTGCTGCATCTACGCGCGTCCCGCCTGGGCTGTATGTGCGGTTTCCAAACCCAACCGCTTTTTCAAATAATCAGTCATCCAACTAACACTCGCCCTCGACTTAGAAATCCCCCCTTTCAACAAAATCCCCCCCTCCCAATCAGGATTAGAAATCGACCAATCAACCTGCTGCAAAAGGCTCAAACGTTCCTCCCAACTCTCAGGAAAAACCGATCGCAAAGCCGCCCCAACTTCCCCCAAACTCTCAAGGACAACACTGTGACAGTGCACGCAATCCCGGCGCATTTCCCCCGCAGCCACTTGTTTGTGCAGAACTAATTGCCAATCTGGAATAAAACTGCAAACCGCATTCCAATAACTAACCGCCAGTTGTATTTTTTGAGCGAGTTCTTCCTCTTTGTGTTCTTTTTTGGTGCGAGAACCAGAGGGTTTTGCCTGTTCGCTGCAGTGAATATTAGACAGCAAAGCCATGATAGCACGATCGATCGCACTCAGCGTAAACAATTTGTGCGATCGCCCGTTCAAACTCCCCCTCTCCATCTCAGTCAAACACCGGAAAACCTCAACCTGCTTAACAACCGCCTTCACCACAAAAGCGCGATCGTCCCGGTGGTTGTAAAGTACACTTAGCGACGCCTCCAAAGGAACTTGAAAATTATTCAAATCAGCAAACATCTGCTGCGACTTTTCCAACCCAATATCGAGAAACAAAATCAGCGCCACCGTCTCATATCCCAACTGCGGATTTTCCCTCAAAGCCATCTCAAAAGCCGCCCGCCGATGCTGTCCGTCATTAATAGTAAACTTAGCATCCATCGGCACCCGCAAGCGACCGATTTTCCGTTCTTCGGCCTCATTCCCCACAGCTTCAAAAGTAATATCCGCATCAATCGAAGCAGCAATTGCCCCACAAGTATAATTTGTAGGATTCTTCACAAAATAATCAGCAATTTCAGGAATCCTAGCTTTGTTAAGCGCGCGTTTCGCCCGCATAGACGGCGGCAAATCTTCTGATTCAAAGGGAAACAATTTCGGCAAAAAACGCACCGGACACATCGACACGTAATATTCGCGGCCCGCTTGAATTCCCCGGATGACCGGCAAAATGTATTCAAAAGAAGGAGTAGACATATTTTTTTGTGAAACCGCAGATACATCTGAAGCAAGGGCGCGAGGCAATTAACTCGCTAACCCGAAAGTCCGTCGGGGGTTGAAACCCATCCCTGATCCGAAAGTCCGCCGGGGGTTGAAACCCATCGTTGATCCGAAAGTCCGCCGGGGGTTTAAACCCATCGCTGATCCGAAAGTCCGCCGGGGGTTTAAACCCATCGCCGATCCGAAAGTCCGCCGGGGGTTTAAACCCCCGTCTCATAGCGAAAGTCGGTTAAAACCGACTGAAAATCTTGAAATTTATCTATATTTAGTCCTCTTAAGAGGACTTTCGCTATGAGACAGGGGTTTTCAACCCCTGGCGGACTCAGACGGTGGCGCGTAAGACCCAGACGCATCTGCATCAAGCCCGATCGCCCCTCACCTCTTGACAAATTAAACATTAAATGATATGCAACGTAGAACTTATTAGTATTTTAAGTATTTCACAAAAATTTTTAAAAAACAAGAGTTGACATAAATTTTAACCCATGATATTTTTAAAAAAATAGCCTAATTATATAAAAACAGCCGATGACTACCCATCCAGCGGATGACCTCGCTAGCAAAATTTTAGAAAAAGAAAATAGCGACAGACAGGAAATCGCACTTTTATTAG
The DNA here is from genome assembly GCF_036702355.1 of Microcoleus sp. D3_18_C4. Taxonomy (NCBI): domain Bacteria; kingdom Bacillati; phylum Cyanobacteriota; class Cyanophyceae; order Oscillatoriales; family Microcoleaceae; genus Microcoleus; species Microcoleus sp. D3_18_C4. The sequence goes on along the minus strand of NZ_JAUBTF010000028.1, from coordinate 6,581 downwards.
ATAATTATTTAGGAAAGGACGATCGCATTTTCGTACAAAAAACCCAGATGGGAAACAGCGAAGCATACATCGGTTCAGTCACCCTAGAATGGTTAGACTCTCGCGTCCGTTTCGCCTCCCAAATGCCGCTTTTCCGCCAAAAATTTGACCTCCAAACCAACAACATCGTCCGCGACGACGAAACCATTGACGAAATTATCCAGCGTCCCTTAGATTGGTCGCGCCAAGCCACCCTAACTCAATACTTAGCCGCCCGAAAATCGCACAAATTCCCCGCAGTTTTAGTAGTCGTCAGTCCCCCGTGGGTAGATAATCCTCTAGCCGAGGAATGGGATAAAAATGGCGTAGCAACCAAATCCGCGACTGAATTTACATCCTTTGATAAAAACGAGAACTTAGGGCTTTTGAATGTTTCTAAAGAACTCTCAATTTTTGCCTTAGACGGCCAGCATCGGCTGATGGGAGTTCAAGGTTTAATGAGTTTAATTAAAACCGGAATCCTGCAAAGATACAACAAAAATAAAAAACCTGTCGGCGCTGCAATTACTCTGGAAGATTTAGCAGAAGAGTATCAAATCGACCCCGAAACAGTGTATAAATTAGCTCACGAAAAAATCGGAATTGAATTTATCCCGGCGGCGGTAGCGGGGGAAACGCGACAGCAAGCACAACGGCGCGTGCGATCGATCTTTGTGCACGTTAACCTAATGGCGGTAACGCTGAGTCAGGGACAGCTAGCATTATTGAACGAGGATAACGGATTTGCGATCGCAGCCCGAAAAATTGCCGTCACCCACCCCTTATTAAAAGAGCAAGATGACAGAAAGCCCCGCGTCAATTGGGACAGCGCCACAGTCGCAGCAAAATCAACGGTGTTAACCACATTGCAAGCGCTGCAAGATATGTCCGAACGGTATTTAGAATACAAATTCCCCCATTGGAAGCCGGAACGAAAAGGTTTAATTCCCATGCGTCCAGAAGATGAAGAACTGAAAGAGGGAATTGAAGAGTTTAAAAAATTGTTCGATCATTTAGCAACTTTGCCTAGCTATCAAAGAATTGAAAGCGGCGAAGAAACGGATGAATTGCGCCGATTTAGTTTTGAAAAGCCAGGGGGCGAGGGCAATATTTTGTTCCGTCCCGTCGGTCAAATTGCTTTAGCTAATGCTTTAGGAATTCTAGTATTTAGAAAGAAACTTTCTCTGAAATCTATTTTCGACAAACTCCGCAGATTCGATGTCGATGAAGGATTTAGCCACATGGACAATCCTGAGTCTGCGTGGTACGGGATTTTGTACGATCCGAACAAAAAGCGAGTGCTAGTTTCTGGAAAGGATTTAGCAACGAAGTTAATTGTATATTTGGTGGGGGGAATTCAGGACGATATGGAGCGAGCTCATTTGCGGCAAGCGGTAGCGGAAGCGAGAACTTTTGAGGATAAAGCTATTAGTTTTAACGGCAGATTTGTGCAGCCGCAAGAGGTAGGATTGCCGGCAGTGCTGAGTTGATTTTGTTACCGCAGATGCAGGCAGATGTTTTTTCACGATCGGCGATCGACTGCACATAGCTGCGGCAATTTATTGTTTTTTTCGTACTCTAGGGTTTGCGATCGCATTCTGACAAGGTTAATCGAATCAGTGGAGTTGAAACTGCACTGACTCGATCGCTCCTTTCGCCCATTTCAGATATGCGATCGCACGGCGTGGCAAAGTTGATTTGCTCAAGGTCATGTCACAGACTGGTTGATACCAGCGATCGCCCCACCTCAACTTAACTTTCAGGATGATTCGTCAAAATCAACAATTCGGATGCTGGAATCGGTTGAATTTCGACATAAGCAATCCCATCTTGTCGCTGCACTGACAGCGTTGATCCCACCTGATGAGGACCCGTGTAACCCGGATTCCCTACTTGGGCCGTATTCAGAATTACCGTCATTGAACTGCCGATCGCGTTGAGATTGGCATCCACGAGCACTCTGGCTCCTCGATTATCCGTTCCATGACTGTTTAGCACACAAACCGCTTCCTCATCGTCTAAAACCCGTGACCAACCAATAATTTCTCCACTCCGTCCATGATCGCCAAAGGGCAAGTTCAAGAAGGGAATCGCGGTTGGTCGCAAATACTGCCGTCCCAAGCGCAGCACAGGGAACTTTTTGCGGAGTGCCGCCATTGCCGCAATCCGAACATAGACAGGGTGATTCGGATCGAAACAGTGAGCACCCGCTGTCCCAAACGGCCCAAAGCCGGGTAAGTTTTGATCGATGGCTTGTAGTCCTGCTACTCCAGATTGCCGGGGATGCGAGGGGCCAAACATTGCTTCCCGCAAATAGCGATCAGATCCCTTCCAGTCGGGCAACCACTTGCGTTCAGACGGTTCTGGTCCCGCCAATGCCTGCTCGGTTCCCGCGTAAATGCAGGGAATCCCCAAGGTGAACAGTTGCAATGCCACTCCCGCAATCACCTGATGATCCGATGCAGCTTCACTGGAAAAGCGGATTTTTTCACCAAATACATGATCGTGATCGTCCAAAATTGAAACATGACGCCGCCCGAGATTCCGATGTGAACCCATCACCGCGTTCATTGGATCAAACCCATTAAAGTAGGCTCTTGGGTCCATCAGCCCTTTGGCAACCTGGTTAAGATTTCCCCGCATCTCGCCGATATCCAACGCAGCATTTAAGTTTTGCCCTACTACATCCAGATAACGGTCTTCGTTATAGTCTCCGCCTGCTATTTCTCCTACCAAAAAGAAGTCACTCTTACCCAGATTGGCCGCAAACTCCTTAATCGCCCCGCAGAAATTTCGGGCTTGCTCGTAGGTAACGTGCTTGAGGGTATCAATCCGAAAGCCATCGCAGTCTGTCAGTGCAATCCAGTATTTATAACACCGGGCTAAGTTATCTAAGAGGTGGGGATAGTCCAACTGGAAATCACGCAGCGTAATGAAATCCGATCGCCGGAATTCGGCATTGGGATCATCGAGATCCCCCCGCCCTAAATCGCCCTTTCCGGCACGAGTATAGCAATCTGGTTCCTGGAGTTCGATCGGCCAGACTCCTTCCGCGTCGGTTTGAGGTTGCCCCGCGATGGGTTGTCCGCGATCGCCTACCCACGACCCAAACTGATACCAAGCAGGCGTATAGGGTGGTTCCCATTCTCCCCCAGGAGTACCAGGGGCATAGATCCAGTTAGATCCTGAATGGTTAAAAATGATATCAAGGATAATGCGTAGCCCCTTGGAGTGCGCTTTATTGACCAGACTGACCAAATCTTGGCGAGTCCCAAAGCGAGGATCGACCTCTAGAAAATCTTGAATTCCGTAACCGTGATAGCTATCCAAGTGACCCCGTTGCTGAAAGATTGGCCCTACCCAGATCGTCGTCACGCCTAGTTGGTTGAGATAATCCAGCTTTGACTCTAATCCTTTGAGCGTCCCACCCTGCCAGCGATCGCCTCCTGATTGTGCCCACTTGTCAAATCCCCAGGACTGACCATTTGGCAGATTAGGTCGGGCCTGATTCAGTTGCTGCCGATTAAGTAGAGGGCGTGTATCTTCTTTACCATCGCTAAAGCGATCGGGTAAGAGAAAGTAAAGTACCTCATTTCTCCAATCGGGAGAGGAGGGAAAGTAACTCTCACGTCGGGGTAAAGAAAAGTCTTTTAGACTAGCTGGGCGCTGATTAGTGAGATTTTGATCGGTAAATGTCATAGGAATTATCTCAAGATTGGTGAATAGCTTTGCTCGCACTTCTGAAGTTATGTTTTTTTGGTTAATGTGGGGCGATCGCCGATCGCACTGTGTCAAGAATGGACTGGACGAATGCGATCGCCCGATCTTGTGTGGACTGAGTTAAACCTCTGTGAAACCCAGATTTTTTGTTGTGGCGATCAGTTTGGGATGATGGGTTTCGGGCCCTCAACCCATCTTGCTAGAAGATGGCGATCGCACTTACTTAGCAGGAGACTAATTGTCCCCGCAATGCTGCCGTACAAGTCGATCGATCGCCTGTGCAATAGTTAGGAATCTCGATCGAGGAGTTTCCGGTTGATTATGCAGTGTTGTCAGAACATTCTCAATACTTTGACCTGTTGGCAATACCAATGTTGATGATTTCTCCCCCAGGCGAATAGTGAGCCGGTGGGGGTTGAGGGTAGGTTCAGATGGGATCTCAGAGGGTAGGTCGGCAAAATCCCGATCGGACAGAATATTCGCAAGCATTACTAAATCCTGTTGCTCTAATTGGCATCTTTGATGGGGAGATGACACTGTATCGTTGATAAAACGACTAGCCTGACAAGTCCCATTAGGGAGAATTGTCCAAGTTATGCCAGAAATCCCCACAAAGCCCATCTGTCCATCTCGGAACTCTAACTCTGCGATCGGGTGACCATCTTCCGTGAGGAAAGGATTGTTACGAGGTGTACTCATCGCCATAGCAGTCATAAACGCTAGAAGTGATACCAGAATGGTGACTGGAATGAGTTTTTGGTAAAAAGGCTTCTCCATAGCAAAAAACCTATCTCTGGGGCATGGTTTCACCATACCCCCAGTCCTAATTAGACTATTCTTCTAGTTGACATAGACAAAGCAAACTACTAAACAGGGATGCCTCGTTCAGTTTCAAAGATCCGCTGGATCGTTGCTTTGTATTCTCCACCACACCAGGATTGGTCAACCGCGAGTAGCATATCCTTGGCATACTTGAAGGTCGGTGAAGTTGTTCCTAGAACCAGCATACTCCCAAAGATCAGGAAGTCTGCCACTTCTTGTCCGAGTTTTTTTCTCAAGTGCCAGCAGGCCCCGGCCCAAGCTTGACCACGGTCATGGGACTCTGTTGAAGTTTCGGAATATTTCAAATCATTATCGCAGTTGCGAATCATCCCCGCTTTTTCAGGAGCAGGTACAACATACTCCCCTAAGTCAGGATCATTCAATAAAGAGCAAGCGAAATAATCAGCGTAACCTTCGTGCAGTGCAGCTCCTTCACTTCCAAACATAGCAGGGTGATATTCATCAATCACGGCATGGGTGAACTCGTGAGCAACTACATCAAATTCCTTGGCTAGGTCGCGAAGTCCACCGGGATTGCCGGGATAACTGCCATCTCCGAAGTAGATCTGCCCCGTACTGGAAGAGTAATAAGCATTATCGTATTTTGTTCCGGTATGGACGTTAGCAGCGAGTTGTCCACTGTTAACTTTGCCATAGGGGTTATTGACAGTAAACCCTCGGAATCCCAGGTCCAAGAAGTATTGATAGACTTTCTCCACAGCATAGTAGACTTGGCATTCATCAAAGTGCGTATCTTCAGGAGGAAAGTCAAATCGGTAATTGCTGCCTACCACTGCGCCGGGCGCATCCTCATTAATCACCTTACAATACCGACCATCTAACTTGTTGTAAGGAGATTTGACATCGCGCAGCATCACAGTTGTTAGGGGCGTTTCCTCGGGATTTTCAGAGTAAACTCGCGCCCGAGGTGCAAAGTAAAATGAGTGAAATTTCATCGAGTTGTAGCTGTCTACAATTTCTCCATTCTGGACATCAATAAAGTATTCCCAGTCACCGAGGGGGGTTTCTGCCGGAACAGTTAAGTGATAGACTCGCACATGACCCTGTTGGGTCGGATAGAGGACGGTTTTATGGGTAATGCCACCCCTCAACTCAACCGCTTCACCGAGATCTTTTCGGGCAATCTGGCGAGCTTCTTTTAGGGAGATAGCTGTCTCGCCCGGTTTGACAGAAATTTGCGATCGCAGACCACTCGTCACTATCCGAACTTGATTTTTGTCATCTACACCTACCAAAACGCTGGCACCAAAGACCGGTAATCCCTGGTGATTTTGCTGGCGACGAATGAATTTCAGCCCGCCCCACTTAAAGGAATCAACTTCAGTCAGTTCTTCAGTATCTTCTGCGCTCAGTCCTAAAATGCCAGGGTTTTCCATCAGGAAGGAACGGCTGGCGTCAGCTGCAGTGCCTGTCATTGTCATGGACAATTTTCCTTCTAAGTAAGCAGGATTTCCGGTCATGGTGTTCACCACCAAGGAAGCTCCCGATCGCTGCGCTAGAAATGTTTTCCTCTGGGCCGAAGCAACCGCGACTGACTCAGCGGCTACACCAGAGACGAAGGCATCAACACGATTTCGGTTGGCTGGATGACTAAGGCTAGACTCTTTATAAAACATAGGTTTTTCTCCTTCAATTTATGCAATGAATTCCTGAAAATCAGATTTCTAAAGACGCTGGATGACCGCGTTTGCTTCAATACTCCTTCAAATAAACTTGGGAAACAATACGATGATCTGCGTATAGGATTATGAAGATATTGCAACAAATTCTTCTTTGAGTAGCCCCAACTTTTCTTGGCAACCATCACCAAACCCATCCGAGTTTGTATAGCTTTTTGTAAAGATTCTCCCAATGTTTTCGCACTGTTCCTTCAGTGCAACCCAGCACTTTAGCTATAGCAGTTTTCAATCGGACATCTGTACTTAAGCTGTTCTGCTTTTAAATTGTCTGTCAAAAAACAATCAAAGTCTTGTGGGGTGGGCGTCCCGCCCGCCTTGAAT